>NZ_JBEXID010000004.1:0-215787 GCF_040608395.1 Streptomyces sp. NPDC005181 | reverse complement strand
CGCGCCGCCATCGGCTCGACCGACTTGCGCCGCCCATCGGTTAGCAGCCCCCGCAGGTAGACCTGTCCCCACCGACGCTGATCATCACGCGCGAACGGCTCGAAGACCTCTGCCGCGAGGTCCTCCAACTCGCCACGCACAGACGCAATTTCTTCCGGAGTCACACGCATTCAACGACACATTGAACCCACAGGACACGCACCACCAACACTGACCTGACCAAGCCCTACTAGTCGCCGGGCGGGCTTGTTATCAGGCCGGTCCGGTGGCCGGGTGGTGCGGTGGCGGTGGGTGGCTCGTCCCCGGGCCGGGCTCGGAGCCGTATCCACGTTCCGTACAGCACCAGGCCGACCGCAAGGCCGGCTCCGGCGCCGAAGCATGCGGTCGGGATGATGTCCAGCGGTGTGTCGATGTGCCCGAAGTACGCGTACCAGCGGGCGCACCGGTGGACGGTGCCGAGCAGTACGCAGGCGCTCAACAGGACGCCCGCGTACCACCGTGCCCGGCGGTCGAGGACCGGTACGGACGGTGGGACGGGCCGCGCCCCGGTCCGTCGCAGCCCGGACGCGGTGAACCAGACGAGCACGGTCAGCGCCACCGCCGAACTGCCGTACTGCACGCACTGGAACACCGGGAAGCCGCCGGCGTTCTCATTGAGGACCGGCACCAACCGGGTGCCCCACCGGTCGTGGTGGGTGAACGCGTCCCACACCACGTGTGTGCCCGCCCCGATGACGGCCGACACAGCGAACCACGCACCGTCCCGCACCCCCCACGGGCCCCGCCGCTCTCCGCGTACGAAGGTGTGCACGCGCCCCTGCCAGGGCCCCGGCAGCAGCGCCACCAGCGGTTCGCGCAGCAGCAGCCACAGTGCCACCACGGCCGCGGTGATCAGGACATCCACCGTGAAAACACCCCACACGGCATGGGTGATCTGCCCGAACTCCATTGCGCCAGGGATCGCCGTATCCGCGTAGTACGTCATGTCGGGGGCGAACGAACCCGCGACGAGCGCCGAAGCGAAGAGCGGCCCGCGCGCGGTGCCGTTGCGTCGGACGACCGGCAGTACGGCCGCTGCATGGCTGAGGGTGAACGGCATGGCCGCAAGTATGCGCGAGCACTGTGGTGCGGATCCGATGGACACCCGACACCCGTCGTTCAACTTGCAGTCCGGAACGTGAAATACCAATAAAAATCGGTCAGGCCACTGTGTTCGGGCGGCGCAAGTTGCCGTAGGGTCGCCTGAGTCCTCGCGCTGGGGAGCGCGGGCAGCCGTCGATGGGGAGGGACCAGACGTATGGCAGCGCAATTCGGCCGCCGACTGCGCCGAGGGGCGACCACTACTGCGGTGGCCGCAGTTGCTGTGGCGGCGCTCTCCGCGTCACAGGGCCCCGGCGCAGTGCTCGCATCGGACGGTGGCGGCGGTGACCAGCGCACAGCCGGATCCGCACCGTCCGACGACAGCGCGGCCACCGGCAACTCGCCGTACTACACGGACCTGCCGCCGCTGGTCACCCCCAACAAGCCCGGTACGTCGACCAATCTGCCGATCACCGGCAGTGCGGAGTCCGGCATACCGGCCTCGGTCCTGGATGCGTACAAGAAGGCCCAGCGGTCCATCGCGAGCAGCGACGCGGCCTGCCGGCTGCCGTGGCAACTCCTCGCCGCGATCGGCAAGGTGGAGTCCGGCCAGGCCCGCGGCGGCCGGGTCGACGCGAACGGCACCACGTTCTCCCCGATCCTCGGCCCGGTCCTCAACGGCCAGGGCTTCGCGATGATCAAGGACACCGACAACGGGGCGTACGACGGGGACTCGACGCACGACCGTGCGGTCGGCCCTATGCAGTTCATCCCGTCGACATGGGCGACCTGGGGCCAGGACGGCAACGACGACGGTCGCAAGGACCCCAACAACGTCTATGACGCGGCGCTCGCCGCCGGGCACTATCTCTGCGCCGGTTCCCGTGATCTGGCGATCGCGGCCGATCTCGACCGGGCGGTCCTCAGCTACAACCACTCGAACGAATACCTTCGTACGGTCCGCTCCTGGTTCGACTACTACAAGCGCGGCACGCACGAGGTCCCCGACGGCACCGGCGTCGTCCCGCCGCCCCTCGACGGTGGTACGGACCCGAGCCCGAACCCCGGCACCTCGCCGTCCCCGACCCCGCCCGCGAAGCCGAAGCCGGACCCGAAGCCGCCGAAACCGGGCGGCGGTTCGACCGACCCGAAGCCCTCCACCCCCCCGTCCACCCAGCCCCCCAAGCCGTCCCAGACGCTCGCCGGTGTGGAGAACGCGGGCACCGGTGCGCTGACCGCCACCGCGGGCGACGCGTTCGCCGAGCGGATCAAGGTGCGGGCGAAGAACAGCCTCGGCGGGCCGCTCGCCAAGGTGTCCGTGACGTTCACCATCGCCGGTGACACGGACGCCCGCTTCGAGGGCGGCAAGAGCGCGGTCACCCTGGCCACCGGACCCGACGGCACGGTGACCGCCCCGGTGCTGCAAGCGGGCGAGACAACGGGGGAGTTCACCGTCCGGGCCATCGCCACGGGCCGCTCGCTGCCGGCCGTCACGTACCCCGCGACCGTCACCGCCCGGCAGGCCGACGCCATCGCCCGGACCGACGACAAGGCACTGACCGCGGCAGCCGGCGCCGAGTTCGCCGACACCGTCGAGGTCAAGGCCACCTACAAGGGTGCGATCGCGTCCGGTGTCGCCGTCACCGCCACGATGATCACCGACGGGGACACTCCGGCCGAGAACGACAAGGGCCCGTACTTCAAGGACGCGGACGGCAGGACGGTCCGCACCCTGACGGAGCTGAAGACCGGCGCCGACGGCACGCTGAAGCTCCCGAAGATCTACGCCGACGGCACCGCGGGCACGTACAAGCTCCGCCTGACCACCGAGGGCGGTGCGACAGTCGTCATCGAGCTCACGGTCGAGGCCCCTGCCGCCTGACCCCTGGGTGTACTGACCCGCACCGCGTTCACCGAGCAGCCCCTGTGCCACCACCCGGCACAGGGGCTGCTCTACGTGTTCTCATCTCGCGCCTGCGTTGCTACGGTGCCCCAACCCTGACGCCCCGTCAGGTGAGCGCTCTCCGGGAGGCCGAGCATGCGTGCCGTCATCGCCGCCGCCATCGGGCTGGCCGCGGCCCTCGCCCTCGTGTTCACCATCAGCGCGATCGGCGCTCCCCCCGGCGAGACCTCGCCCAAACCCCTGCTGACCACCGTCCCCGGCCCCAAGAAGTAGAGGGAGGGCGCCATGCGTCGCCGAGCCGGCCTCGTACTCCTGGCCTTCGCCGTGTTCTTCGCCGCCTTGTCGCCACTGCTGCGCTGGTACGCCTTCCCGAGGCTGGCGAAGATCCCGCCGAGCCAGTACCAGGAGATGGTGCTGGAGGCGAAGCCCGCCACCCTCCTCGACTACAACGACGGCATGAAGGTCAAGCAGGTCCCCAAAGTCACCATCGTGCAGACCCTCAAGGGCAATGTGGAGGCGTCCGAGAAGATCGAGCGCAGCGCCGGCCGCGACGTCGTCGTCTGGGACGGCCTCAGCTACGTCGTCGACCCGGACGGCAAGATGGTCTCGGAGATCCCCGAGCGCTACATCTTCGACGCGCACAGCCAGGCCCCCGTCCACGCCACCGGCGAGATGGTCGACGGCGACCCGGTCGAGCGCGAGGGCATCGAGTTCAAGTGGCCGTTCCTCACCCAGAAGCGCGACTACGAGTACTTCGACGCCCAGAGCCGCACCACCTCGCCCATCCACTACCAGGCCACCCGGAAGTTCCGCGGCATGGACGTGTACTACTTCGAGCAGACCATCCCGTGGACCGAGGTCCCGATGCCGAAGAAGATGCCGATCAAGGGCGTCACCGCCGAGCAGGTCGCCAAGACGGGCATGACCCGCTGGTACACCACCAAGCGGATGTTCTGGGTCGACCCGGTCACCGGCGCGCCCGTGAACGGCGAGGAGATCCACAAGGAGGAGCTGCGCAACGCGAAGGCGATGGGCATGCCCCAGGACACGGTCACCGCGTTCGCCGGGCACGTGAAGATGCGCGAGGACTACATCGACTACACCGTCGCCCTGGTGAAGTCCCAGCGGGTGCTGGTCCTGCTGCTCACCTCGTACCTGCCGTGGGGCTTCCTGGTGCTCGCCGCCGGGCTGCTCACGCTCGCGCTGTGGCTGGAGGCGCGGTCCCGGCGGCCGGGTGGCCGGCAGGCGGAGCCTTCGGCCGCACCCGCCCCGGATCCGGCGCCTACTCCCGCCTGAGCCGCGCCGAGGTGTACCGGGTCGCCTGCACCGTCGTCGGGTCCTCCGGCCACGGGTGCTTCGGGTAGCGGCCGCGCAGCTCCGCCCGCACCGCCCGGTATCCGTCCCGCCAGAACGAGGCCAGATCCGCGGTGACCGCCGCCGGACGGCCCGCGGGGGAGAGGAGATGGACGAGGACGGGCACCCCGGCCACCTTCGGTGTCTCGGTGAGACCGAACAGCTCCTGGAGCTTCACCGCCAGTACGGGCTGCCCGCCGCCGTACTCCACCCGGATCCGCGACCCGCTCGGCACCTCGATGCGCTCCGGTGCCAGCTCGTCCAGCCGGGCCGCCTCGCCGGTCGCCCACGGCAGGAGCCGCCGCAGCGCCTGCCCGGCGTCGATCCTCGCCAGGTCGGAGCGGCGGCGGGCCCGGGACAGTTCGGGCTCCAGCCACTCCTCGGTACGGGCCAGCAGCGCACCGTCCGACACATCCGGCCACGGGGTGCCCAGCTCCCGGTGCAGAAAGGCGAGCCGCTCGCGCAGCAGCTGTCCGGTCTCCCGGCTCCAGCGCAGCAGCCCGAGCCCCTCGCGCCCGAGCCCGTCCACCAGCGCCGCCCGCACCAGCTCGGGCCTCGGCTGCTTCAGGGCGCGCACCGACAGTTCGACGGCGCCCAGCCGCTCCACCGAGCGCGCCACCACATCGCCGTCCACCCAGCGGACCTCCTCACCGGAGAACCGCAGATGTCCGGCGGCCAGCCGCGCCGTGTCCTCGTCGATGACGGCGGCGAGCCGCACCCGGGCGGACGCCGCGTGCGCCGGGCGGTCCGCGACCGCCACGGCCAGCCACGGCGCACTGCGCAGCCGCGACCCGTCCCCCAGTTCCGCGCCCGTCCCCGATGCCATCAGGAAGACTCCTTCGCCGCGGGCCCGCGCCACCCGCTCCGGGAACGCCAGCGCCGCCACCAGGCCGACGGCCGCATCGTCCGAACCGCCCTGCCCGGAACCCTCGCCGCTGCTCCCGATGGACGACGACAGCCGCCGTACCTCCTGCCGCCAGCGCGCCGCATAACCGTCCCCGCCCCGTCGTGCGGTACGCAGCGCGGCCGCCAGATCGTCCCCGTACTCCCGCGGCGGCTCCTCACTCAGCAGCGCCACCACCTCGGCCGCCCGGCGGCCGCCGACCTCGGCCGCACCGTCCAGGAGCGCCCGCGCGAGCCGCGGATGCAGACCCAGCCGGGACATCCGTACGCCCCGGTCGGTCACCCGGCCGTCCGCGTCCACCGCACCGACCGCCGTCAGCACCTCGCGGGCCGCGCCCATGGCGCCGGCCGGCGGTGGATCGAGAAGCGCCAGACCCGACGCGTCCGGATCGCCCCAGCACGCCGCCTGCAGCGCGAACGCCGCCAGATCGGCCACCTTGATCTCCGGCGACGGGAACCGGGCCAGCCGACCGTCCTCCGCCTGCTCCCAGCACCGGTACACCGCCCCCGGCGCCTCGCGCCCCGCCCGGCCCGCCCGCTGCCTCCCCGCCGCCTGCGAGGCCCGTACGGTCGTCAGCGCGCTCAGCCCGCGCGCATGATCGGTACGCGGCTCCCTGGCCAGGCCCGAGTCGACGACGATCCGAACCCCCGGCACCGTCAGCGACGACTCCGCGACGGAGGTCGCCAGCACCACCCGGCGGCTCTCCGACGAACCCGCCAGCACGGCGTCCTGCACCGCCGCCGGAGCCCGCCCGTGTACCTGCAGAACCTCTGCGGGCACCCCCGCCAGCTGTCCCGCGACGCGGCCGATCTCGCCGACGCCCGGCAGGAAACACAGCACATCGCCGTCCCGCTCGGCGAGCGCGCGGCGCACCACCGAGGCGACATGCGTCAGCAGCGCCGGATCGACCCGCATCCCGTGCGGCGGCCTGACCGGCTTCACCGGCGGGGCCCACACCACGTCCACCGGGTGCGACACGCCCTGCGCCTCGACCACCGGCGCGTCGCCGAGCAGCCGGGCCCAGCCCTGAGCGTCCGTCGTCGCCGACGCGGCGACCAGCCGGAGATCGGGCCGGATCGCCTCCCGTACATCGAGGAGGAACGCGGCGACCGTGTCCGCGTCCAGATGCCGTTCATGGCACTCGTCGATGATCACCGCATCGACCCCGGCGAGCTCCTGGTCGCGCTGGAGCCGTTGCAGGAGCACGCCGGTGGTCACGACCTCCACCACCGTGTCGCGCCCCACGACACGCTCCCCGCGCACGGTGAACCCGACGCGCCGCCCGGTCTGCTCCCCGAGGAGCCACGCCATCCGTCGCGCCGCCGCCCGGGCCGCGATCCGGCGCGGCTCGGCCACCACCACACGGCGCGCGGGGCCGCCGCCGACCAGGCCCGCGAGGACCAGCGGTACCAGCGTCGTCTTGCCGGTGCCGGGCGGTGCGCAGAGCACCGCGACACCCCGGTCGTCGAGCGCCTGCCGGAGCGCGGGCACGGCGGTACGGACGGGCAGCCGGTCGAGAGCGTCGGTACGGATCACGCCCCCAGTCTCGTACGACCGGCGCCCGGTCCCGTACGGCGGGCACCCGGTCCCGTACGGCGGATGGCACCCGGTCCCGTACGCCGGACGGCGGGAGCGCTCAGTCCCGGACGCAGACGAAGATCGCCGTACCCGGGATCAGGTTTCCGCGCAGCGGGGACCAGCCGCCCCACTCCTGGGCGTTCCAGGCCGGCCACTCCGGCTCGACCAGGTCGACCAGCCGGAACCCGCCGGCCACCACGTCCCGCACCCGGTCGCCCACCGTCCGGTGGTGCTCGACGTACACGGCGTTGCCCTGCTCGTCCTGCTCGACGTACGGAGTGCGGTCGAAGTACGAGGCGGCGACCGACAGGCCCTCGGGGCCCGGCTCGTCCGGGAACGCCCAGCGGATCGGGTGCGTCACCGAGAAGACCCAGCGGCCCCCCGGGCGCAGCACCCGGTGCACCTCGCGGAAGGCCTGGACCGGGTCGGCGACGAACGGCACCGCGCCGTAGGCGGAGCAGGCCAGGTCGAAGGAGCCGTCCCGGAACGGCAGCACCCCGGCGTCCGCCTCGACGAGCGGTACCCCGCCGCCGATCCGCAGCGCGTGCTGGAGCTGGCGGTGGGAGAGGTCGAGGGCGACGGGGCGGGCGCCCCGGGCCGCCAGCCAGCGCGAGCACTGCGCCGCGCCCGCACCGATTTCCAGGATGTCCAGGCCGCTCAGCGACTCGGCGGGGCCGAGCAGAGCGGCGTCGGCCTCGTCGAGACCCTCCGGACCCCAGACGAAACGGTCGTCGCCGAGGAAGGCGCCGTGGTCGCTCTGGTACTCGTCGGCGTTCCGGTCCCACCAGCTGCGACTGGCCCGGCTGCTCTCCGCTTTCCCGGCGCTGCGGCGGGTCGCTTCCGGTTCGGCGGTGTAGATCTCTTGGCTCATCGTGTCCGTCGTTGTAGTTTGCCTTCACCCCGTTGCGCGAGGTACGTACCTGGGGGTACCTGCGAGTACGAAACGCGTATTCACGCAACACGGCCGGGGCCGATGTGGCCTCGGAGAACAAGAATTGTGTCGGGTTTGGGCCTTTGTGCCCCGGGTGTGCACCTTCGCGCATTGACCCTGCCCGGCTGCCCCCGTATGCTACAAGTTGCGCTGCGAGCCTGCGCGCCTCAGACCTAGCAGGCCGCGCTTGCGTCTGTTGCATGTCCCCTCGGTTCACGAGGCGCCTCCCGCTCGCGGGTCGGGTGCTTCCCAGGCTGTCCGGCTTCTGCAGAGGCGATACGGGCTCACGGCGTAGCAGTACCTACGACTCACTGTCCGTACCGGAGCCCTTTCCCACATGACGAGCAGCACCGAGACCACCGCCACCACTCCGCAGGTTGCGGTCAACGACATCGGCGACGCGGACGCGTTCCTCGCGGCGATCGACGAGACGATCAAGTACTTCAACGACGGCGACATCGTTGACGGTGTCATCGTCAAGGTTGACCGGGACGAGGTTCTCCTCGACATCGGTTACAAGACCGAAGGCGTCATCCCGAGCCGCGAGCTCTCGATCAAGCACGACGTCGACCCGAACGAGGTCGTCAAGGTCGGCGACGAGATCGAGGCCCTGGTTCTCCAGAAGGAGGACAAGGAAGGCCGCCTGATCCTCTCGAAGAAGCGCGCTCAGTACGAGCGTGCCTGGGGCACCATCGAGAAGATCAAGGAAGAAGACGGCATCGTCACCGGTACCGTCATCGAGGTCGTCAAGGGTGGTCTCATCCTCGACATCGGCCTCCGCGGCTTCCTCCCGGCGTCGCTCGTGGAGATGCGTCGTGTCCGCGACCTTCAGCCCTACGTGGGCAAGGAGCTCGAGGCGAAGATCATCGAGCTGGACAAGAACCGCAACAACGTGGTCCTGTCCCGCCGTGCCTGGCTCGAGCAGACCCAGAGCGAGGTCCGCCAGACCTTCCTCACGACCCTGCAGAAGGGCCAGGTCCGCTCCGGCGTCGTTTCCTCGATCGTCAACTTCGGTGCGTTCGTGGACCTCGGTGGCGTCGACGGTCTCGTGCACGTCTCCGAGCTCTCCTGGAAGCACATCGACCACCCCTCCGAGGTTGTCGAGGTCGGCCAGGAAGTCACCGTCGAGGTTCTCGACGTCGACATGGACCGCGAGCGCGTCTCGCTGTCGCTCAAGGCGACGCAGGAAGACCCGTGGCAGCAGTTCGCCCGTACGCACCAGATCGGGCAGGTCGTTCCCGGTAAGGTCACGAAGCTCGTTCCGTTCGGTGCGTTCGTGCGCGTCGACGAGGGCATCGAGGGCCTGGTCCACATCTCCGAGCTGGCCGAGCGCCACGTGGAGATCCCGGAGCAGGTCGTCCAGGTCAACGACGAGATCTTCGTCAAGGTCATCGACATCGACCTCGAGCGTCGTCGCATCAGCCTCTCGCTGAAGCAGGCCAACGAGGCCTTCGGTGCCGACCCGGCGTCGGTCGAGTTCGACCCGACCCTGTACGGCATGGCCGCGTCCTACGACGACCAGGGCAACTACATCTACCCCGAGGGCTTCGACCCCGAGACCAACGACTGGCTCGAGGGCTTCGAGGCTCAGCGCGAGGTGTGGGAGACGCAGTACGCCGAGGCGCAGGCGCGCTTCGAGCAGCACCAGGCCCAGGTCATCAAGTCCCGCGAGGCCGACGAGGCCGCTGCGGCCGAGGGCGCTGCTGCCCCGGCCGGCGGTGCCCCGGCTGCCTCCGGTGGCACCGGTGGCGGCGGGGGCTCGTACTCCTCGGAGTCCGCGGACAACTCCGGCGCCCTGGCGTCGGACGAGGCCCTGGCTGCCCTGCGCGAGAAGCTGGCGGGCGGCCAGAGCTGACGCTCTGACGCTCCGGTCGGTCATCGACTGCAGTAGCTGACAAGTGAGGCCCGCTCCCTTCGGGGAGCGGGCCTCACTTGTTTCCGCGGCCGGGGCTACGGCGTGACCGTGATGTTGGTCAGGCCGTTGCCGCCGGTCACCGTGTTGCTGCTGTAGACGGTGGTCGGGCAGCTCGCGCTGTAGTTGGTGACGTTGAAGGCGATCCGCTTGTCGCCTGTCGAGCCGGACAGATCCGAGGTGTTGTCGCGGAACACGGCGCCGCAGCCCCAGCCGCTCTGCTGGGTGTGGGTCTCGTAGCCGTTGTTGGTCGTACGGGAGCCCGTGTTGCCCTCGACCAGGACGTCATTGCCCTTCACGTCGACCCAGGAGTCGTCGTAGTTGGCGCCGGTCAGACCGCTGCCTTCGAAGGTGTTGCCGATGATCTTCGCACCGGTGGTGCCTTCCTTGATGTCGACGTTCTCGCCGCCGACGCCCGGCCCGATGGTGTTGTTCAGGATCTGCGCCCGGTCGCTCCGGTCGGTGAGATCACCGGCCGTGCCGACGTAGACGCCCTCGCCCATGCCGCGGCCGTCGTGTCCGGTGTCGTAGATCCGCGAGTTCTTGATGACGCCGTTCGCGCTGGACTTGCGGAAGTGCACGCCCTCCATGTCCAGGTCGTGCACGGTCACCGAGTCGATGACGACGCCGTTGGCGGCGTCGGCCATGATGCCCTTCTGGCCGCCGGTGACGGTGACGCCCTGGACGGTCCAGTAGGAGGCGCCGTTGAGGTGGAGCCCGTAGCCGCCGCTTGCGGTGAGGACCGCCCCGGCCGAGCCGGTGAGGGTGATCCGGGCGGCGGCGGTGCCGGGGACGGTCGCCTTGAAGTTGCCGGTGTACGTGCCGTCGGCGAGCCGGATCGTGTCGCCGGGGACCGCGGCGGCCAGGGCCGTCTTGAGCTGGGCGGCGGTGCTCACGTCGATGACCGAGGCGGCGTCGGCGGTGGTGGCGGAGACGAGGGCCAGGCCTCCGGTGGCGAGCGCCGTGGCCAGCAGGGCGGGGAGCAGCGTGCGGGTGCGCATGGGGGTGCCTTCCCGTCGAAGAAGCGCGAACCGTTCGGGTACATGAATGTGGGGTTCATCTCTGAACGCGCCACCCAGTGACGGTAGGGAGGGGGTGTGTCCCTGTCAAGGTCTGGACCATTGTTCGCCGGTCGTCGCCGCGCGGTGAACAGAGAGAAACGTGCGGGATACATGAGTAACTGACGGGCCGTAACACGCGCTTGTCAGGATCCCGGCAACGTCAAGATCTGAACGGGAGCCGGGACATGACGCACACTTCGAACAACTCGCCCGTGGTCACGGGCGCGAGCCGCCGCAGCTTTCTGCGCCAGGCCGGGATCACCGGTGGGGCGGGCGCGATGTTCGCGACCATGGGGGCCCTCGGTCTCGCCCCCACCGCCCAGGCCGCACAACGCGAACCCGCCTTCCACGCCCCCAGCAAGGGCGACTTCGCACTGAAGGGGAAGGGGGCGGCCAAGGTCGTCGTCGTCGGCGGCGGCATCGCCGGACTCGCCGCCGCGTACGAGCTGGGCAAGGCCGGCTACGACTGTACGGTCCTGGAGGCCCGGAGCCGTACCGGCGGGCGCAACTTCACCGTGCGCGGCGGCGATTCCGCCACCGACACCTACGGCAACAAGCAGACCGCCCGCTTCACCGACGGGCAGTACATGAACGCGGGACCCGCCCGGATTCCGCAGTGGATGGTCACCCTCGACTACTGCCGCGAGCTCGGCGTTCCCATCGAGGTGTTCACCAACGTGAACGCCAACGCCTATATCTTCAACGAGAAGGCGGGCATGAAGGCCCCGGTGCGCTACCGCACCGCCAAGGCCGATGTGTACGGCTATGTGGCCGAACTCCTCGCCAAGGCCACCGACAAGGGCGCCCTCGACCGGCAGATCACCGCCGAGGACCAGGAGCGACTCCTCGAATTCCTCAAGGACTTCGGCGACATCGGCGACACCTTCGACTACACCGGCAGCGCCCGGCGCGGCTACCGCATCGACCCGGCGGCCGCCGGAACCCCCGGCGAGGAACTCGGCTCCGTACCGTCCGCCTCCGAGGTCTTCGCGACCGGCGTCGGACGCTACTTCTCCTTCGAATTCGAGTACGACCAGGCCATGCTGATGTTCCAGCCGGTCGGTGGCATGGACCGGATACCCGCCGCGCTGACCCGGGCGATAGGCGAGCGCAGGATCCGTACCGGCGCCGCCGTCAGCGACATCACCGACACGGCCCACGGTGTCACCGTCACCTACACCCAGGCCGGACGCACCCGCACCATCGAGGCGGACTACTGCATCGCCGCCCTGCCGCCCAACATCCTCGCCAAGACCTCCCACAACCTAGGCCCCGCCGTACAGGCCGCACTGGAGGCCTGCAAGCCGTCCTCGGCCGGCAAGATCGGCCTGGAGTACCGGAGCCGCTGGTGGGAGACCGACCACCGGATCTACGGCGGCATCACCGAGACGGACATGGACCTGGCGCACATCTGGTACCCGTCGTACGGACACAACGGCGCCCGCGGCACCGTCATCGGCTACTACAACTACGGTGCGCAGGCCGACGCGTATGCGGCACTCACCCCGAGCGAGCGGGAGGCGCGCGCCGTCGCCCAGGGTGTGAAGATCCACGGCGAGAAGTACCGATCGGAACTCGCCGCGTCGTTCTCCCACCACTGGCGCCAGACCCCGCACCTGGAGGCGGCCTGGCACTCCCTGTCCGGCGGCCCCGACGCCCCCGCCTTCGCACCGCTCAACCAGGCCGCGGGCCGCGTCTACTTCGCCGGTGACTACCTCAGCCACACCGACGCCTGGCAGCACGGAGCCTTCACCTCCGCGCGGAAGGCGGTCACGGCACTGCACGCGCGCGTCCTGGCGTAAAACACCCTGTGAACGGGCACAGGCAGGGAATGCCCGTGCCCGTTCCGACGTTCTTCCCTAGGAACACGAGGAGGAGCGGTAACCGTGCCTGATCCGCAGAGTTTGTACGAATGGGAGCCGAAGGGCCTGGCCGTCGTCGACATGGCGCTCGCCCAGGAGTCGGCCGGCCTGGTCATGCTCTACCACTTCGAGGGGTACATCGACGCGGGTGAGACGGGCGAGCAGATCGTGGACGGCCTGCTCGAAACGCTGCCGCACCAGGTCGTGGCCCGCTTCGACCACGACAGGCTCGTCGACTACCGTGCACGGCGCCCGCTGCTGACGTTCAAGCGCGACCGCTGGTCGGGGTACGAGACCCCGACGCTGGACGTCCGGGTGGTCCAGGACGCCACCGGAGCGCCCTTCCTGCTGCTGTCCGGGCCCGAACCGGACGTGGAGTGGGAGAGGTTCGCCGCAGCCGTCGAGCAGATCGTCGAGCGGCTCGGTGTCCGCCTCGCCGTCAACTTCCACGGCATCCCGATGGGCGTCCCGCACACTCGCCCGGTCGGCATCACCCCGCACGGCAACCGCACGGATCTGATGCCCGGCCACAGCAGCCCGTTCGACGAGACGCAGGTCCCGGGCTCCGCCGAGGCCCTGGTGGAGTACCGGCTGATGCAGGCCGGGCATGACGTCCTCGGTGTCGCCGCCCATGTGCCGCACTACGTCGCCCGCTCCGCCTACCCGGACGCCGCGCTCACCGCGTTGGAGGCGATCACGGCCGCGACCGGACTGGTCCTGCCGAACATCGCCCACTCGCTGCGCACGGAGGCGCACCGCACACAGACCGAGATCGACCGCCAGATCGACCAGGGCGACGAGGAGCTCGTCTCGCTCATCGAAGGGCTTGAGCACCAGTACGACGCGATCGCGGGCTCCGAGACGCGCGGCAATCTGGTCGCGGAATCGGTCGAACTGCCGTCCGCCGACGAGATCGGCTTCGAATTCGAGCGGTTCCTCGCCGAGCGGGAGGGCGACGCCTGACGGACCGGCGGTGCGATGCCGTGACCGGCTGGCGGGTTCGCCGTGACCGGGCCATGACCGGCCGGTGGGCCGCACACTAGGCTGCCGACCATGCTGAAAGTGGGCCTGACCGGCGGTATCGGCGCCGGCAAGAGCGAAGTGTCGCGGCTGCTGGTCTCGTACGGGGCGGTGCTGATCGACGCCGACAGGATCGCGCGCGAGGTCGTCGAACCCGGGACGCCGGGACTCGCGGCCGTCGTCGAGGCGTTCGGGGCCGGCGTCCTCACCGCCGACGGCACCCTGGACCGGCCGAAGCTCGGCTCGATCGTCTTCTCCGACGCCGACCGGCTCGCCACTCTCAACGCCATCGTCCACCCGCTGGTCGGTGCCCGCTCCGCCGAACTGGAGCGGGCCGCGGGCCCCGACTCCGTCGTCGTCCACGACGTTCCCCTCCTCACCGAGAACGGCCTCGCCCCCCTCTACGACCTGGTCGTCGTCGTGGACGCCAGCCCGGAGACCCAGCTCGACCGGCTCGTGCGGCTGCGCGGAATGACGGAGTCCGAGGCCCGCGCCCGGATGGCCGCGCAGGCCAACCGCGAGCAGCGACGCGCCGTCGCCGATCTGATCGTCGACAACGACGGGCCGTTCGAGGCGCTGGAGCCGCAGGTCCGCAAGGTCTGGGCCGAGCTGACCCGGCGGGCGGCCGCCGGCTGACCACCGGACCGGAATACCGGTCCCCGCCCGGACGTTGGAAACCCGGGAGCGAAGGGAAGGATGCGAGCGTGCCCGAGAGGACCCCGGAAACCCACGTCATCGACTTCCGCGCGGCCGAACGCCTGCTGGCCGCGCGCGATCCACGGGGTGCGGTCAAGCTCCTGGATTCGGTGATCGCGGCCCATCCGGAGAACACGGCCGCCCGGCTCCTGCGGGCCCGCGCCTTCTTCGCCGCCGCCCAACTGCGGCCCGCCGAACTCGAATTCGAGCTCGTCCTGGAACGCGAGCCGGACAACGCGTTCGCACACTTCGCGCTGGCCCGCACTTTCCAGCGCTCCGGCCGCTCGGAACAGGCCGTGCGCCACTTCCGGTTGGCCGCCGCCCTCGACCCGAACCCGGAGTACCTGCGGGCGGCCCGCTTCGACACGGGCGCCTGACGGGCCCCGGCCCGTCGCGCATAACTGCGCCGGGGCCGAACCGAGGGCTCAGTGTCCGTACCGGCCGCGTCCACCGTGGTCCGGTTCGTACGGGGGGATGTCGCGGCCGGGCTGGTAGTGCGGGCCCTGGTGGATGTGGTGGACGATCACCACAAGATCCACCAGCGTCAGCAGAAGCAGCGCCCCGCAGGCCAGGGCCCAGCCCGGACGATCGACCAGGGAGAAGGCCGTCAGGCCGAAAACGGCCCAGGCCATGCCCCATAGACTCAGGCACAGCCGCAGTCGCAGGGGGCTGCGCGCAGTCATTGGTTCGTTACCGGTACGCATGGCGATCGCCTCTCCTACCAGGATGGACCCACGACTGCGGTTTCGAGGCACGCCGAGACAGATTGTGGGGGACCCGTACGTGAACGGCACAGCATGGCGGAACAGCGCCGCCCGCAGGGCCCGGGTCCGCGGGTCGCTGCTGGGCGGTGCGATCGGGGACGCACTGGGCAACCCGGTGGAGTTCCTCTCGCTTGCCGGTATCCGCAGGGCGTACGGAGAAGACGGCATCCGGGGACTTGTCGCGGACGCGGACGGGACCGTCGGCCGGATAACCGACGACACACAGATGACCCTGTTCACCGCCGAAGGACTGATCAGGGATGCGGTCCGCGCCCTTCGGTCTGATCGGTGAGGGAGCGGCGACCGGCTTCGCGCTGGCGTACCGGTGCGCGCAGATCACCCACGGGCATCCGACCGGTGCGTACGCGGCCGGCGCGTTCGCCGTGATCATCGCCCATCTGATGGAGGGCGACTCGATGGCGGGCGCCGTGCTCCGGTCCATGGAGCTGCTGGCCCGCCACCCGGGACACGAGGAGACGACGGTGGCGCTGCGCGCGGCCGTCGACCTGGCCGCGCAGGGCGCGCCGACCGCCGAGAAGGTGGAATCACTGGGCGCGGGCTGGGTGGCCGAGGAGGCTCTCGCCATCGCCGTGTACTGCGCCCTGGTGCTGCCGGGCGCCGACCAGGTGGCTCGGGCTCTGCTGCTCTCGGTCAACCACTCGGGCGACAGCGACTCCACCGGCTCGGTCTGCGGCAATCTGCTCGGCGCCCACCACGCAGACGTGCAACTCCCGTCGTCCTGGCTGGTGCTGACGGAGGGGCGGGCAGTGATCGCCGAGCTGGCCGACGATCTGTGTCTGGAGTTCGAGCAGGCGGTGGAGTGGCCGCAGGAGCGGTATCCGGTGTGCTGACGAGTCCATCCCCGGCCGCCCCGCCGGGACCCGGTACGGTGCCCAACGGCCGTAGGCGGCGGGACTGGCCGTCGACCGCTATCTGACGGATGACGGGGTGTGGGTGGGGGCTGTGCCCAGGTAGTCGCCGGGGCGACGGGAACCGAGAGGAACCGGCGGTCCGGAATGCGATGAGTTCCGGACTGCCGTGGGGTCTTTCCTTGTGTACGCAACACCACGCGACGCTTCCCGAGGAGATCCAGATGTCCGAGACCACCACGCCGGCGAACACGAGGGGCTCCGCGACCACGGCAGCCGCGACACGCAGCCGCGGTGCGGTCGCGCTCACCGTCGCACGGTTCGCGCTTGCCCTGTTCTTCGCGTTCAGCGCGTTCGCCAAGCTGATCGCCCATGAGTCCGCGATCGAGTCCTTCGACCGGATGGGCTGGAGCCATGGCGCGATGTACCTCATCGGAGCCCTGGAGATGGCAGGCGCCGTCGCGCTGCTGGTGCCCCTGCTGTCCGGGGTGGCGGCGATGGCCTTCGTCGGGCTGCTGGCCGGAGCGTCCATCGTCCAACTCACGCTGCTCGACCCGGTGAACGCGATCATGCCGGCATTGCTCATTGTGCTGGTCGTCCTGATCGCCCGGGACCGGCAGCACAGCACGGCACAGCTGATCACGCTCGTCCGTCGGCGCGCGTAGGGACATCGGCGGGGCCTGCGCCCCGCGCCCGTCAGTGGACCGTGCTGAAGCTGCGCCAGGGGAGAGCGCTCGGCGGGTTGACGTCGGTGAGCGTCGTGGCGACATACGTCGTCCCCGGACCTGTGCAGTCGCGCGTGCGGTACAGGATGATGTCGATCATGGTCCCGTTGACCACTTCTTTGGCGCCCGCAGGAGCGAGCAGGTGGCAGCCCTTCACGGAGGGGCTGTTCACCATGATCACGGCGTCCCGCTCGGTGACGTAGGTGACCGGCCCGACCGCGGTGCGGCCGAGACCGGAACAGCCTGCGACGGTGAAGGTCAGGAGCGCGGTCCCGGCGGCGATGCCGAAACGGCGGCGTCGGTGATCGATCACGGGCATGGGCGGGTCCTCGTCTGTCTCGTCCGGCTCATCTGTACCGCTGGTCACCTTGCCCGCTCCCGGCCGTCCCGGCATCCGGTGCGCGGCCTGCCGGGTGATCGTGGAGCGGGCCCATGTTCGCCCGGTATTCATATAGGGCATAACGTGGTAATAGGGCATCAATCGCATGTATCCGGCTGGCAGGGGGCCGTCATGGTCCAAGAACTGATGGTCGCCGTAGTGGCGGCGGCGTCCGTGGGCGTGGTCTACGTGGCGGCGGCTGCGAAGATCGTCAAGCAGTACGAACGGGGTGTCGTGCTGAGGCTCGGCAGGCTCCGCAACGATGTGCGCGGACCCGGATTCACCATGGTGATTCCCGGTATCGAGCGGCTGCGCAAGGTCAATATGCAGATCGTGACGATGCCGGTGCCTGCGCAGGACGGCATCACGCGGGACAACGTGACGGTGCGGGTGGACGCGGTCATCTACTTCAAGGTGGTCGACGCGGCCAGCGCGGTCGTGGAGGTGGAGGACTACCGGTTCGCGGTGTCGCAGATGGCACAGACGTCCTTGCGTTCGATCATCGGTAAGAGCGACCTGGACGATCTGCTGTCCAACCGGGAGAAGCTGAACCAGGGGCTGGAGCTCATGATCGACAGCCCGGCCGTGGGGTGGGGCGTCCAGATCGACCGGGTGGAGATCAAGGACGTATCGCTGCCTGAGACGATGAAACGCTCCATGGCGCGTCAGGCCGAGGCCGACCGGGAGCGGCGTGCGCGTGTCATCAACGCGGACGCGGAGCTGCAGGCATCGAAGAAGCTGGCCGAAGCGGCGAAGGAGATGTCCTCCCAGCCGGCCGCGCTCCAGCTGCGACTGCTGCAGACCGTGGTCGCGGTCGCCGCGGAGAAGAACTCCACGCTGGTGCTGCCGTTCCCGGTGGAGCTGCTCCGCTTCCTGGAGCGGGCGCAGCAGTCCGCACCGATGCAACAGCAAGAGCAGCCTCAGCCTCAGCCCCAGACCCAGCAACAACAGGCGCAGCATCCACAGCAGCCGCCGCCTGTGACGCCTGCGTCCGCCCCCGCGCCCACCCCCTCCGGGCCCGCGCGGGTCACTCGCCCCAAGCCGCTGGCCAGGCACTGACCTGCACGAATGTCGGTGCGAGACCGGTTGTCAGACCCCCCGCCTAGACTCGCAGGGACAGAGAGATCGAGAGGATCGGACGATCAAGGGCGGGACGGGAGGGGAGCGATGACCTCGGCACCCCACGTACAGCAACAGACGCAGGACGCGGCAACTGCCCGCCTCCTGCGTTGTGCTGCCGTCTTCCTGCCCGCACCGCTGCCGAGAGAGGGGCGCGTCGCCTTCTGGGACCCGGACGGCGGACCGCTCCCGGCGATCGGCGGCGCTCACGAGCAGGCTGCAGCCGAGACCGCCGAGATCACGGTGGTACGACGCCACGGAGAACAGGGCGATGTCCGTCGCCGCACGGTGCCCGCCGTGCTGCTGTCCGTCGCCGATGCCGTGCCCCTGCTGGCCCGCGCCCGGCATCAGCAGTCCGCTCATCCGGCCGCGCGCTGCTGGGGCGCGGCCGCACTCCATGCGCTCAGCCTGGTGGCCCGCGGCCGGCTGGTACCCGGCCTGACGGCCGACGACCACGACGCCTGGCGGGCCGGACCCCGCGACGCCGAGGACATCGCCCATCTGCGGGCGGTCGCCGCCGCCATGCCGCCCGAGGCATACGGCGTCCCGCTCCCGGACCGCACACCGCTCCGGCTCCCCGACCCCGAGTCGCTGCTCGGCACCTTCCTCGACGCCGTCGCGGACACCCTGCCCCGGACGCCCGCGGCGGCGTACGCGATGGGGGCTCCCTTCGCGGCCCGTGAGGCCCAGCATCTGCCCCGGGCCCGCGACTGGGCCGTCGAGGTCGCGGCCGGTCTGGACGCGGGGGTACGGGTGTCGCTCCGCCTCGACCTGTCGGCGTACGAGCTCTTCGACACAGCCGACACCTACGGCAGTCCCGACGCCGAGGAGTCAGCCGACGACACCGCTGCCGGTACCGGCAGGTCCGAGGCCTCCGGTAACTCCGCGGACGTCCACCGGGGCGCCGCCCGGCACGCCGCCGCGGCGATCACACAGGTGCACAGCCTGGCCGACCCGACGTACGTCATCGACGCCGCCGCACTGTGGAACGGCGGCGGAGGAGAGCCGTTCGGCCCGCGGGCCAGGATCGACGCCGTGCTCGCGCTGCGCCGTGCCGCCCGTGTCTGGGCGCCCTTGGGCCGACTGCTGGACCAGCCGGTCCCCGATGTGCTCGCGCTGACCGAGGACGAGCTGTACGAGCTGCTGAGCGACGCCGGGGCGCGGCTGGCGCAGGCCGGGGTGAGCGTCCACTGGCCGCGCGAACTCGTCCGTTCCCTGACTGCCGCCGCTGTGGTCCGGCCCGCACCCGGTTCGGCCACCGACGGCACCTCGTTCTTCGACGCCGAGCAGCTCTTCGCGTTCAACTGGCAGTTGTCCCTGGGCGACGAACAGCTCACCGAGCGGGAGATGGACATCCTCGCGGAGGCCCACCGGCCGGTGGTGCGCCTGCGGGACCAGTGGGTCGTCGTCGACCCCGCGCTCGTGCGCAAGGCGCGCAAGCGGGAGCTCGGGCTGCTCGATCCGGTGGACGCCCTCGCCGTCGCACTGACCGGCAGCGCGGAGGTGGACGGTGAGCAGGTCGAGGCGGTGCCGGCCGGTGCCCTCGCCGAGCTCCGCTCCCGCATCCTCGCCGACGACACGTCCATCGCACCGCCGCCCGGGCTCGACGCCACGCTCCGCGACTACCAACTGCGCGGCCTGGCCTGGCTGGACCGCATGACATCGCTGGGCCTCGGCGGCTGCCTCGCCGACGACATGGGACTCGGCAAGACCATCACCGTCATCGCCCTCCATCTGCACCGCGCGCACCCCGCACCCACCCTGGTGATCTGCCCCGCCTCCCTCCTCGGCAACTGGCACCGCGAGATCAACCGCTTCGCCCCCGGTGTCCCCGTGCGCCGCTTCCACGGCGCCGGCCGCACGCTCGACGACCCCGACAACGGCTTCGTCCTCACCACGTACGGCACGATGCGCTCCAGCGCGGCCCAACTCGCCGCCCACAGCTGGGGACTTGTCGTCGCCGACGAGGCGCAGCACGTGAAGAACCCGCACTCCTCCACGGCGAAGGCGCTGCGCACCATCCCGGCGCCGGCCAGGATCGCCCTCACCGGCACCCCCGTGGAGAACAACCTCTCCGAGCTCTGGGCCCTGCTCGACTGGACCACCCCCGGGCTGCTCGGCCCGCTCAAGGCGTTCCGTGCCCGGCACGCCCGGATCGTCGAGAACACCGGCACCGCGGCAGGACTCGGTAACGACGACGCGGTCGAGCGCCTTTCCCGGCTGGTCAGGCCGTTCCTCCTGCGCCGCAAGAAGTCCGACCCGGGCATCGCCCCGGAGCTGCCGCCCAAGACGGAGACCGACCACCCTGTCTTCCTCACCCGCGAACAGGCCACGCTCTACGAGGCGGCGGTGCGCGAGACCATGGCGTTCATCGAAGCCTCGGAGGGCATCGCCCGCCGCGGTCTGATCATGAAGCTGCTGGCCTCGCTCAAACAGATCTGCAACCACCCGGCGCAGTATCTGAAGGAGGAGCCGACCCGCCTCATCGGCCGCTCCGGCAAACTCGCCCTGCTCGACGAGCTGCTCGACACGATCCTCGCCGAGGACGGCTCCGTGCTGATCTTCACGCAGTACGTGACGATGGCCCGGATCCTCTCCGCCCATCTCGCCTCGCGCGCCGTCCCCTCCCAACTCCTGCACGGCGGTACGCCGGTGGCCGAACGGGAACGGATGGTGGACCGCTTCCAGTCCGGCGAGGTGCCCGTCTTCCTGCTCTCCCTCAAGGCGGCCGGCACCGGGCTGAACCTCACCCGCGCCGCCCACGTCATCCACTACGACCGCTGGTGGAACCCGGCCGTCGAGGAACAGGCCACGGACCGCGCGTACCGCATCGGGCAGACACAGCCCGTCCAGGTGCACCGGCTGATCGCGGAAGGCACCGTCGAGGACCGGATCGGCGAGATGCTGGCGGCCAAGCAGGCCCTGGCCGACGCGGTCCTCGGTACCGGCGAGACCGCGCTGACCGAACTCAGCGACCGCGACCTCGCCGATCTCGTCTCGCTCCGGAGGCCGTCATGAGCCCCCACTCCCAGCCTTCGTCCCCGTCGTACGTCAGGGCCCGCCCCGGCCCCGACGATCTGCGTCGTACCTTCGAGGCGGTTCCGCCCCGCACGTCCCACGGCGACGAACCGTTCGCGGACAGTTGGTGGGGGCGGTCCTGGGCGGCGGCGCTGGAGTCCCTGTCGATGGACGAGGGCCGGCTCGCCCGCGGCCGTACCTACGCCGACAGCGGGCATGTCGCCGCGATCACCGTCACCCCCGGCCGTGTCGTCGCCTACGTCCAGGGCAGCCGCCCCCGTCCCTACCGGGCCGAGCTACGGCTGCGCGCCCTTACCGACACCGGCTGGGACACCTTCCTCGACGCCGTTGCCGCCCGGCCCGACCATCTCTCCGCGCTGCTCGCCAAGGAGATGCCGCACACCCTCGTCGACACGGCGGCCGAGGCGGGCACCGGACTGCTGCCCGCCGCGAACGACCTCGACCCGAGCTGCTCCTGCCCCGACCACGGCTGGCCCTGCAAACACGTCGCCGCCCTCTGCTACCAGATGGCCCGACTGCTGGACACCGACCCGTTCGTCCTTCTGCTGCTGCGCGGCCGCGGTGAGCGCGAACTCGTCGAGGAACTGGGCCGGCGCAGCGCCGCGCACGGCGCCCGGGAACGCCCCACGGCCCCCGCCACCTCCTCCGTACCGGCGCACGAAGCCCTGGCCGACCGCTTCCTCCCGCCGCTGCCCGCCCCGCTCCCGGTGCCGGCGCAGCCCGGCCAGCCACCCTCGTACCCGCAGCTGCCCGGCGCCCGCGACCCGCTCTCCCTCGACCATCTCGCCACGGACGCGGCCGCCCGCGCGTACACGCTCCTCACCACCGGCCAGGACCCCCTCTCCGGGCTCACCCCCTGGCAGGATGCCGTCCGGCTGGCCGCGGCCCGCCCCACCGCCGGACTCACCGCCACCACCCGTGCCCTCTACCGCGAGCTGGCCTTCGCCACCGGCCGCACCACCACCGACCTGGCCCGCGCCGTCGCCGCCTGGCGTCAGGGCGGCGCCGAAGGCCTGGAGGTCCTGGAAACACCCTGGGACCCCCCGGCCGGCCCCTTCGACCGGGCCCGACCCGCCCTTGCGGCCGCCGACTTCCCCCGCTTCCAGCCCTGGCGCAACCACCTCACCCACCCCATCGGCACACTCCAGCTCCGCTTCGGCCACGACGGCCGCTGGTACGGCTACGAATCGGACCGGGACAAGGACGACTGGTGGCCCCGCGCCATGCCGGACGTGGACCCGGTGACCACACTCATGGCGCTGCTCGGCCGCTGACCACCGACTCCCCCTGGCCCCACCCCGTTTCGGTCCCCGACTCCGGCTGTCAGCTCTGCAGATGGACGAAGAGCGCGATCAGAATCTCGGCGACGATCGGCAGAACGATCAACCGCCCCCTGACCGTCCGCCCGTGCGGCAGTGAAGTGGCGTATTGGCGTACCCATGTGATTGCTCCCTGCTGCACGTATCCGCGCATCCGGAATCCTGGCCGCGGCACAGTATCGGATCTGACAGGGAGCATCTGGGACGGCAGCGGGGCAGGACAGCTGAGCGGGCGTGCAGCCGCGGACGGCGGGTGTCGTCAGAAGTCGGCGGTCGTGCGCTCTTCCAGCCGGGCCACCGAGTCCTGGGCGTACGCGGTCTCGTACGCGGTGCGGATCCGCTCGATCTGCGGGTCGCGCAGGCGTGCCTCGGTCGCCGGGTAGAGCAGGATCAGTTCGTAACTGCGCTCCCGTTCGATCACCCCGTGGGAGTCCCGCCACTGGCCTCGGCCGTCCTGGATGGTCAGGCCCCCCGGAAAGCGCGAGGTGACCTCCTCGTCGACGAAGGCCAGGAACTGCTGGTCGGTCACATCGGGTCCGCCGTCCGGGCGTTCCGTGCCGAAGAACAGCCTGGTTTCGATGTAGGCCTTGCCGCGGGCGGCGACGGTCGATGGATCGGGCTGCGAGGCGGCGGGCGAGCCGTCACCCAGTGTGGCGTACGCGACGGGTGTGCCCACGGCGAGTACGCCGAGGGCGGCGGCCGCCGCGGTCAGTGCGGTGTTCTGCTTCAGGCCGCGCCGGCTGACACCGGCGCCGGTGCTGTCATTGCTGTGGTGGCCGGTCGAGTGGCGGAGGAGCGGCAACGGAGGGGCCTTTCGGAGGGGGCGGGCGCGGACTGCGCATGGCTCACTCTGGCAAGCGGCCCCTGTCGGCGAGCGCGGCAGAACATGGGCGCCGGGTGGAAACCACCCCTACCGGTGAAGACCGGGGCGCAGGAGCCGGAGTACGACCGCAAAAACCCTTCGTACCGGGCGGATTGCCGGTGCTGGCTTCCTGGAGAAGCAGCTGACGGACATGATCAGGGCCCGGGGGCCGGCTACGCCCCCGGGGCCGCTCCCGTTTCCGGGCCCTGTTGCGCTCTGTCGGTGAGCGATACCCCGCGCCCGGCGAAAAATTGCTCGAAGTCCGTCAGGGGCAGGTCCGCGGCCCGCGTCGTGGCCGTCGTGCCGGACGGGTTGTGGAAGTGGACGCCGTCGCCGTCCGGCGTACGGGACGTCACCAGCACCAGATGACCGCCCCGGCCCGGAGCCGGCCGCTCCGGATGCCGGATCCCGTAGTGCACCGACGCCATCACCGTCCGGCCCTCGTCCAGTAGGGCCGTGATCTCGTCCGTGGACAGGTGGCGGTGGACGGTGGCATCGAGGCCGTGCACCTCCCGCACGTACTGCGCGAAGGGCGCATAGACCAGACCCCGGATCGCACCCGCGGAATCCTCCGTGTACGCGCCGTACTTGAGCGCCCCGTCACGCAGGGAGAACAGCGGCGGGGCGCCGGCGCCGAGCGCCATGCGCAGACAGGTCACACCGCACAGGTGACCTGCCCAGCGCGCGTACTCAGCGGGTGATTCCGCCCCGGACTCCGCCCACCCCGGGTCGTGGGCCGGATCGAGTCCGCCCTCGACGATCGGGCCGACGAGTCCGGGCGAGGCGAACTGCGTATGGACAGGAAGCCGGCAGGCGGGGCAGGTCACTGACGGTATCCGTTCAGGAAGCGGCCGATGCGGCTGATCGCCGCGTCGAGATCGTCGGCGTGCGGGAGGGTCAGGATCCGGAAGTGGTCGGGACGCGGCCAGTTGAAGCCGGTGCCCTGCACCACCTGGATCTTCTCACGCAGCAGCAGATCGAGGACGAACTTCTCGTCGTCGACGATGTTGTGCACCTTCGGGTCGATGCGCGGGAACGCGTACAGCGCTCCCTTCGGCTTCACGCACGACACCCCGGGAATCTCGTTCAGCTTCTCCCAGGCCCGGTTGCGCTGCTCGTACAACCTGCCGCCCGGTGCCACCAGCTCACGGATGGACTGCCGGCCGCCGAGCGCGGCCTGAATGGCGTACTGGGCGGGCGCGTTCGGGCACAGCCGCATGGAGGCGAGCATCGTCAGCCCCTCCAGATAGTTTTCGGCGTGCTGCTGCGGACCCGACACCACCATCCAGCCGGAGCGGAACCCTGCCACCCGGTACGTCTTCGACAGACCGCTGAAGGTCAGGCAGACGAGGTCGGGGGCGAGAACCGCGACACTGTGGTGCTCGGCGTCGTCGTACAGGATCTGGTCGTAGATCTCGTCGGCGAGGACCAGCAGACCGTGCCTGCGCGCCAGATCGAGGATGCCTTCGAGGATCTCGCGCGGATAGACGGCGCCGGTCGGGTTGTTCGGGTTGATGATCACGACGGCCTTGGTGCGGTCGGTGATCTTGGAGGCCATGTCGGCGAGGTCCGGGTTCCAGTCCGACGCCTCGTCACAGGTGTAGTGCACCGCCTTGCCGCCGGCCAGGGTGACCACCGCGGTCCACAGTGGATAGTCGGGAGACGGGATCAGCACCTCGTCGCCGTCCTCCAGCAGCGCCTGTACGGACATGGAGATCAGCTCGGACACCCCGTTGCCGAGGAAGATGTCGTCCACCCCGACATCGGTCAGGCCCATTGCCTGGTAGCGCTGCGCCACCGCGCGGCGGGCGGAGAGGATGCCGCGCGAATCGCTGTAGCCGTGGGCCTGCGGGAGCATCCGGATCATGTCCTGGACGATCTCCTCCGGCGCCTCGAAACCGAAGAGCGCGGGGTTGCCCGTGTTGAGGCGGAGCACGCTGTGGCCCGCCTCCTCCAGGGCGTTGGCGTGCTCGATGACCGGGCCCCGGATCTCGTAACAGACCTCGTTGAGCTTGCTGGACTGCCGGAATTCCATGCGGAGGCCTCCCCGACCTGATTGCGATACTTGGTTTTACCAAGCTTGGACTTGGAAAGTCCAACAACATGTCTAGACTGCGTCGCATGCCACGTCAGCAGCAGCCGTCCGCACGCTCCGCGCGCCGCCGAAGTTACGACCAGTTCTGCGCGACCGCCCGGGCCCTCGACTCCGTCGGAGACCGGTGGACCCTGCTGATAGTCCGTGAACTGCTGGCCGGACCTCGCCGCTACACCGATCTGCACGCCGACCTTCCCGGCGTCAGCACGGACGTCCTCGCCTCCCGTCTCAAGGACATGGAACAGGGCGGCCTGGCCACTCGCCGGCGGCTGCCGCCACCCGCCGCCGCCTCGGTGTACGAACTGACCGAGCGCGGCCACGGATTGCTGCCGGTCCTCGCCGCGCTCGCCGAGTGGGGTGTGCCTGCGATCGGTGAGCGGCGGCCGACGGATGCGGTGCGAGCGCACTGGTTCGCCCTTCCGCTGTTGCGGGTGCTGGACGGGATGACTCACGAAGGGGTCGTCGAAGTCCACCTCGACGAGGGGGAGTTCCACGTGCGGGTAGGTGGACCGGCCGACGGAACGGGGGTGTACGGGGACGGGCCCGCCGCTCATGCCGACGCACGGATCACGCTCGACGTCGAGATCTGCCTCGCGCTCGGGAGGGGCGAGTGCACGCTCGCCGAGGCCGTGAAGGACGGACGGATCGAGGTCGTGGGCGAGGGGCCGCTGGCCGGAGAGCTTCGGGGTGAATGACCGTTATGTGACTGTCGTGCGTCCTTCGTGTCCGGATGATTCCGCGTATCAACTTCCGGGTAGCGTGGGGGCATTTGGGATGTCCTGGACGCCGAGGCGGAGGAGTTCGCGTGAGAATAGGCAGACAACAGGAACGGCGGGAACGGCAAGAACTGCAGGACCAGCACGGGCAGCAGGTGCGACTCGGCAAGGCACTGGTCGGCGGTGGCTGTGTGGCCGCGCTCGGCTTCGCACCGTCGGCGGCCCTGCCCGCCAGCGGGGTGAGCGGCACGGTTGTCGCGAAGGGCACGTCGACCGGGAAGCTGAAGGTCAAGACGCCGAAGGGCCGTACGGATGTGACCTTCCGGACGATCACCGTGCAGCCGGGCGGCTCAACCGGCTGGCACACCCACAGCGGTCAGGTGATCGCCGTCGTCAAATCGGGGACGCTGACGCGCACATTGGACGACTGCTCGGTCGAGGTGATGGCCGAGGGCACGTCGTTCATCGAGCCGTCCGGCGCCCGCCACCCCCACATAGGACGCAACCTGGGCACCGAGCCGGTCGTGCTCTGGGTGACCTATTTGCTGCCCGAGGGCAGTGCACTGTCCGACGATGCCGATGCGGTGGACTGCGGCGCGAAGAAGTGACAGGGCGAGAGACGCTCGCCCCCGCCTTCGCCGACCGTTGGTCGGCGTGCGTCACCCGACGAGGAAGCACCCCGTTGGTGGGACGGCCGGCGCTGACGCGCGGGCGCCGGGAGCGATGATGGACACGTGCGACTTGAACCGATCACCTGGGAACGGCTGGCCGAAGCGTTTGCCGCGCACGCCGACGGACTGAGGCCGGCCGGCGGCGGGCCCTGGCTCAGGGTGGCCGTCGACGGCGCTCCGGCCGCCCGTACCGGAGAGCTGGCGGAGCGTGTCGCCGAGGCGCTGCGGATCCGCGGCCGTGCGGTGTTCGTCGTGTCCACCGAGGGGTTCCTGCGCCCGGCGAGTCTGCGGTACGAGTACGGCAAGGAGGACCCCGACTCGTACTTCGACAGCTGGTTCGACACGGGTGCGCTCTGGCGCGAGGTCTTCGGGCCGCTGGAGGCGGGCGGCAGCGGACGCGTGTTGCCCGATCTCTGGGACCCCGCGACGGACCGGGCCACCCGCAGCCCGTACCAACAGCTCCCCGAGGGCGGCGTGCTGGTGGTGCACGGTCCGTTGCTGCTCGGGCACTGGTTCCCGTTCGACGTGAGCGTGCATCTGCGGCTCTCGCCGGGTGCGCTGCGGCGGCGTACCGAGGAGAGCGAGCGGTGGACCCTGCCCGCCTTCGCGCGGTACGAGGACGAGGTGGCGCCCGCCGGGCGCGCGGATGCGGTCGTCCGGGCAGACGATCCGCTCCACCCGGCCTGGACCGGTCTGCCCCAGGAGAGTTAGGGCTGTCCTGCCCGGAAAGGGCTTCACCGCTCCGTACCGGGGCGGCCGCCTACTGTCGTGACCGCCTCGGCCCCCGACCGGCAGCCCGCCGCCGCGGCGGTGGCATCGTCCGCCCCGGCCAGCCGCGCCGCAAGGAAGCCTCCGGTGAAGGCGTCGCCCGCCCCCGTCGAGTCCACCGGTCCGCGCACCGGGATGGCCGGAACGCGCCCGGTGATCGTCCCTCGGGTGGCCAGCAAGGCTCCCGCCTCGCCCAGGGTGACGACGACCTGTGGAACCAGGAGGCTCAACTTTGTTGCGGCATCGGCTGGTTCGGGGAGACCGGTGAGCAGCCGGGCCTCGTCCGCGTTCGGCAGCAGCAGCTCCGTCCCCTCCACGGCCGTCAGGAACGGGTCGACGCCGAGCTCGGCGAGGAAACCCGCGGAGGCGGGGTCCACGCTCGCCGGGATGGACCGCCGCCGGGCCTCCCGCAGGGCGAGCAGGGCCGTCGCGCGACTCGTGGCGGCGAAGAGGAGGTAGCCGGAGACATGAAGATGTGCGATGCCGTCGAGCATCGAAGGCGACCAGTTGTCGGGGGACAGCCGCAGTGCGGCGCCGCTGTCGGTGAGGAAGGTGCGCTCGGCAGCGGAGTCGACGAGCGCGACGACGGTGGCGGTCGGCGCCTCGTCGTCCACGGCCAGCAGCGGACGTACCCCCGCCCGGCGCAGCACATCCTCGTGCCAGGCCGCGGAATCGGCGCCCACCCGCGCCAGCAGCCGCACGTCCCGGCAGCCCGAACGTACCGCCCAGCAGGCGACATTGGCGCCGGCCCCGCCCGGCAGCGTGCTGATCCGGGCCACCGTGTCCGTGCCGTGCACGAGAGGCGTCCCGTGCCGGGCCACCACATCCGTGACCACGTCCCCGACGACGAGAAGACCGTCGTCGGTCATCGGGCGGCAGCCGTCCGGGGCCCCGCTGTTCCCTGTTCCGCGGCGGCCCGGGCAACCGCGATCCGCGCGGCAAGCGATACGTTTCCGCGCACGGCGGCCAGGTTGGCCTCCAGCGAAGCCCCTCCGGTGTGCTGCATCAGATGGTCCAGCAGGAACGGTGTGACCGCCTGCCCCACGATGCCGTGCTCCCGGCATGCGTCCAGCGCCTGGGCCAGCACCCGGTCGTGCAGGGCGGGATCCAGCTGATCCTTCTGCGGTACGGGGTTGGCGACGATCAGCGCCGCGGCGGGACCGCCCAGGGTCTCCCTGGCCCGCATCACCTCCACGACTTCCTCGGGCGTACGCACCGTCCAGTCCACGGGCTCGCCCGAACTGCTCAGATAGAAGCCGGGGAAGTGCTCCGTGCCGTAGCCGAGCACCCCGACCCCAAGAGTCTCCAGGCGCTGCAGCGTGGCCGGGACGTCCAGGATCGACTTCACGCCGGCGCACACCACCGTGATGTCGGTGCGGGCGAGCAGCCGGAGATCCGCGGACTCGTCCTGCGTGGCGGTCCAGTCCCGGTGTACGCCTCCGAGGCCGCCGGTCGCGAAGACGCGCAGGCCCGCGCGGGCCGCGAGGAACGCGGTCGCGGACACAGTTGTCGCCCCGCTCGCACCGGTCGCCAGCGCCGGTGCGAGGTCTCGGTGCCCGAGTTTCCGCATTGCCGGATCCTCGGCTACCCGTTCCAACTGGGACTTGTCCAGGCCGATATGGGCCCGTCCGTCCAGTACGGCGATGGTCGCGGGGACGGCGCCCGCGGATTGCGCGAGCTCCTCCAGCTCTATTGCGACCCGCAGATTCCGGGGGCGCGGCAGGCCGTGCGCGATGATCGTCGACTCCAGGGCCACGACAGGGCGGTGCGCGGTGAGGGCTTCCTGCACCTCGGCGGAGAGGACCGGTACGTACGGGTGGGCGCTGTCCGGCGCATTCAGTGACATGTCCACATCCCTGTCGCAACCGGGCTTCCCTCAAACGTGTCCCGGGAGCCGAACGGCCGCCGGACCGTGCGGCACGAGCCGGACGCGTCGGGCTCCCTCTGGCCGGGCCTGATCGCCGGACGTCCTGCGACGGTCGCTAGGGTGACCGGCCATGACCATATTTGATCAAGCTCCCGCTTCCTTTGCCGTGCACATACCCGACGCCGCGCTCGAACCGGAGCCGCTCGACCCCGCGCAGATCGTCTCGGGCGAGCCCGTGGTGACCGGCAAGGTGCTGTGGGAGTCCGCCGACGGCAAGCAGGTGCGGGGCATCTGGCAGATCACGCCGGGCGTGGTCACCGACACCGAGGCCAACGAACTGTTCGTGGTCGTCAGCGGGCGCGCGACCGTCGCGGTCGAGGACGGCGCGACGCTGCAGATCGGCCCCGGTGACGCCTGCGTCCTGCGCGAGGGCGACCGTACGACCTGGACCGTGCACGAGACGCTGCGCAAGGCGTACCACATCAGCCTCTGAAGACCCGGGGTTTCCCCTGGCCTGGCCTGGCCTGGCCTGCCCTGCCGTGCGGGCCTGCCTCTTCCCGTGATGCCCGGCGTGCGGATCCCGCCCGGTCAGGCGGCGGCGGGTCGGGTCAGCGCGCGGCGCAGCGCCAGTGCCGCCATCGGCAGCAGCAGGCACGCGCCGACTGCGTTCAGCCAGCCGTAGCTCGCCTGGGAGACGATCACCCCGGCGACCGCACCGCCGATGCCCGCCGCCGTGTTCATGGTGAGGTCCGACAGGCCCTGCACGGCGGCGCGGGTGGGCTGCGGCACGGAGTCGGTGAGGAGCGCCGAACCGGAGACCAGCCCTGCCGACCAGCCGAGACCCAGCACGAACAGACCGGCGGCCGTCTGGTTGTGGCTGGGGCCTGCGGTGCCGGCCAGCAGAGCGGCGCAGGAGAGCAGCCCGGCCGCCAGGCCGATCACGGCGAGCCGTCCGAACCTGTCGGAGAGCCAGCCCATCACCGGAGAGAACGCGTACATGCCCGCGATATGACCGCTGATGACCAGGCCGATCAGCTGGAGGTCCGCGCCGTGGTGGCCCAGATGGACCGGGGTCATCACCATGATCGAGACCATCGCGGTGTGCGACACGGCCACCGTCAGCAGCGCCAGCCGTGCCATCGGCGAAGCCCGCACCGCCGCCAGGCCCGCACGCAGCGAACGGCCGCCCGCGGACTGGCCGTCCTGCGGCGCCAGCGCACGCGCGGTGAGCAGTGGATCGGGCCGCAGCAGCAACCCGACCACCACCGCGGCGAGCAGGAAGATGGCCGCCGCCATGAGGAACGGTCCGGCTGTCTCGGATATGGATGTGCCACGGAAGACATGGCCCGCAGGAGCCGCGATGTTGGGCCCGAGGACCGAACCGATCGTGGTGGCCCAGATGACGGTGGAGATCGCCCGTCCTCGGCGGTCCGGCTCGGCCAGATCGGCGGCGGCGAACCGGGCCTGCAGATTGGCCGACGACCCGGCACCGAATCCGGCCATGCCGAGCAGCAGCAACGGGAAACTGCCCACGACAGTGGCCAGGACCACCAGACCCGCGCCGAGCGCACCGATCAGATAGGCCAGTACGAGGCCGGGGCGCCGGCCCCGCGAGGTCATCAGTGCGGCCAGCGGCAGCGACAGCAGCGCCGTACCGGTCACCGACGCCGTCGGTGCGAGACCGGACAGCGTCTCCGAGCCGCTCACCTCCGTCGCCAGCACAGGGGCCAGGGCGATACCGATGGGCACGCCGAGTCCGCCGAGTATCTGGCTGGCGATGAGCACCGCCGATGTTCTGCGCCGCAGGGCGGGGAGCTCCGCCGCGGTGACGGGGCAGCCGGGCCCGGCGGGCGTGTCAGGTGCGTCGAGGGCGTTGGTCACTGACAGAGTGTGCCAGCTCGCACGCGGGTGCGAAAACGGGTCCGGGGAGGCCGGTCGTGGTGAGCGGCCTCAGAACAACGGCTGCGGCAGGACCCCCTCCAGCGCCAACAGCTGCCGCTTGGTCTCCAGCCCGCCGCCGAACCCGCCGAGCCCGCCGTCGCTCTCCACCACCCGGTGGCACGGAACCACCACCGGCAGCGGGTTGGACCCCATGGCCGCCCCGACCGCCTGGGCCGCCCCCGGCTGCCCCACCCGCCCGGCGAGATCCCCGTACCCGACGACCGTTCCGTACGGCACACCCGCCGCGAGCTCGCGGAGCACCTGACGGTTGAAGCCGGACGTCAGCGACCAGTCCAGCGGGAGGGAGAACTCCCGCAAGGAACCCGCGAAGTACTCCGCGAGCTGGCGTATCGGCTCGGCGAGACGGGCGGAGCCGGGTGTTTCCACCGGATCCGCACCGAGCCGGGCCCGCAGCTGCTCGACCGTCTTGTCCCGCACCGCGGGGCCGGCGTGGAAAACGACGCTCACCAGCCCCGCACCGGTCGCGGCGAGCAGCAGCGGCCCGATGTCGCTCCCGACGACGGCCCATTCGACAGTCCCGCCGGTGCTACCGCCGGCATCCCCGTTGCTGTTCATGGAAACCACCGTACGGCCGGCCACTGACAGCGGGGGAGGAGATGCCCCGGCCGGGCGTCAGCCGGTGGCCTTGCGTACCACGTCAGGGGTGTTGGTGATGATTCCGTCGACGCGGAACCTGTCCGCCCTCACCGCGGTCGCCGCATCGTTGACCGTCCATGTGTTGACCCGGAGCTTCTTGCCGTGCGCGCCCTTCAGCGCGTGCACGGCCGCCACATAACGGGCGCTGATCGACGCGTACGACGGATTGATCTGGTCGGTGAACACCGCGTACGACTTCAGATCGGCAATCGCGGGGGTGCCGAGGAAACCGGTGGTGACGTCCGGCCGCTGCTGATGCACCTTCTTGATACTGCCCGCGCTGAAGCTCTGGATCACCAGCCTGTTCCTGACGTGATCCTGGTCCAGCCACCCCTTCCGGCGCAGCACCCGCAGCGTCTCCCTCTCGATGCCCGGGTAGAGCTGGGGGCTCTTGATCTCCAGCAGCAGGTTCTGGCGGTTGTGCTCGATCCGGTCCAGGTACTGCTTGAGCGTGGGGATCCGGGTCCCGGCGTACCGGGCGCCGAACCAGCTGCCCGCGTCCAGCCGGGCGATCTCCGCCGCCGTGAAGTCCTTGACCGCCCAGGGTGCGCGCTTCGGGAAGACCTTCTCCACGTCGGTGGTCCGCTTCAGGTCGGGGTCGTGGATGACGACCAGCACCCCGTCCTTGGTGAGCTGGACGTCGTTCTCCACCCAGTCGAAGCCGAGACGGTCGGCCCGGTCGACAGCGGCCAGGGTGTTCTCCGGCGCGTACGCCGACGCGCCCCGGTGGGCGAAGACGACCGGGACGCCGGGTGCCGGCATGGCCCGCGTGCTCACGACGGTCCGGATGACTTTCCCTGTGCCCGTGTCCATGCGCGTACCCGCACCCGTGTCCGTGCCGGAGTCCGTGGCCTGCGAGTGGGGGATCAGCAGCAGCGCGCCGGCGCCCAGCAGGACGGCGGCGGCAAGGGAGGCGGTAGCGGTGCGTGCGTACACGTGTACTCCTTGCGTCAGAGTTACGTCCCGGCCGAGGGTGACAGCCGCCTCCGAACGACGGACTGGCGAAGGATGGCCACCACATGAACGGAAGAGCCGAGACCGGGTCTCTGGCCGATTGACCTGCCGATAAAATGCAGTTCTTCTGTTTGTTTGCCGGGCATGGCGCCTTAGGGTCACCCCGAACCCGGGCTTCACTCGAAGGGCGTACGAGCATGCAGGGCACAATCGACGGCTTCAGCTATGGGATGGTGACGCCCGCTGCGGCCTTCCTCATGGCGTGCCTCGGCGCGGCCCTGGGGTTGCGCTGCACGACGCGGTCGCTGCGGACCGAGCGCTCCTTCAAGGCCGGCTGGCTGGCTCTCGGGGCGACGTCCATAGGCTCCGGCATCTGGACGATGCACTTCATCGCGATGACGGGGTTCAGCGTCGAAGAGGTGCCGATCAGCTACGACATCCCGATCACCTTCGCCAGCCTGGCCGTCGCGATCGTCATGGTCGGCATCGGCATGTTCATCGTCGGGTACCAGGGTGCGACCCGCATGGCCATGATCACCGGCGGCACCATCACCGGCCTCGGCGTGGCCACCATGCACTACCTCGGCATGGCCGGAATGCGGCTCCGGGGGCAGTTCGAGTACGACACGCTCACCGTCTCGCTCTCCGTCGTCATTGCCGTCGTCGCCGCGACGGTCGCACTCTGGGCGGCCGTCTCCATCCGCGGCTTCCTGCCCAGCCTCGGTGCCAGCGTGGTGATGGGCGTGGCGGTGAGCGGGATGCACTACACGGGCATGGCCGCGCTCAGCGTCCATCTGCACCCCGCCGTCACCGGCCACGCGGCCGACAGCGCGCCGACCGTCCCGCCCCTGATCCCGCTGCTGATCGGTCCCGGCTGCTTGCTCGTGCTCGCCGCGGTGGTCGTGATGTTCGACCCCTTGATGGTGATGGGTGACCCGGACTGGGACGATCCGGCGGGACGCGGAAGCCACGGCATCGGCCGGGCCCCCGGCATCCCCGTCCAGCGGCAGGTCCCGCGGTTCGGGACCTACGCCGACCCGGCGTCCTTCCAGTCGCAGCGTCAGGACGCCCCGCCGTCGCGGGACCGGTGACCGGACCCCGGTTGTCAGTGGGTGGTCGTACGGTGGTTCCATGCGGCCCGTTTCGAAGATCGAACGTTCGGTGGCGCCTTTCGAGGTCGTCAGTCCCTACCAGCCCAACGGCGACCAGCCCGCGGCCATCGCCGAGCTGGAGCGGCGCATCCGGGCAGGTGAGAAGGATGTCGTGCTGCTCGGCGCGACCGGCACCGGGAAGTCGGCGACCACCGCCTGGATGATCGAAAAGCTGCAGCGCCCCACCCTGGTGATGGCGCCGAACAAGACCCTCGCGGCCCAGCTGGCGAACGAGTTCCGCGAACTGCTCCCCAACAACGCCGTCGAGTACTTTGTCTCGTACTACGACTACTACCAGCCCGAGGCGTACATTCCGCAGTCGGACACGTACATCGAGAAGGATTCGTCGATCAACGACGAGGTCGAGCGGCTGCGCCACTCCGCGACGAATTCGCTGCTCACCCGCCGCGACGTGATCGTGGTCGCCTCGGTCTCCTGCATCTACGGCCTCGGTACGCCACAGGAGTACGTGGACCGCATGGTCCCGCTCAAGGTGGGCGACGAGATCGACCGCGACCAGCTGCTGCGCCGCTTCGTAGAGATCCAGTACACCCGCAACGACATTGCGTTCACCCGGGGCACCTTCCGGGTGCGCGGCGACACCATCGAGATCTTCCCGGTCTACGAGGAGCTCGCCGTCCGCATCGAGATGTTCGGCGACGAGATCGAGGCGCTCTCCACCCTCCATCCGCTCACCGGCGAGGTCATGAGCGAGGACAGCGAGCTCTATGTCTTCCCCGCCAGCCACTACGTGGCGGGACCCGAGCGCATGGAGAAGGCGGTCAACGGCATCGAGCAGGAGCTGGAGCAGCGCCTCGCCGAGCTGGACAAGCAGGGCAAGCTGCTGGAGGCCCAGCGGCTGAGGATGCGCACCACGTACGACATCGAGATGATGCGCCAGATCGGCACCTGCTCCGGCATCGAGAACTACTCGATGCACATGGACGGCCGCGATCGCGGCACCGCCCCCAACACCCTCCTCGACTACTTCCCCGAGGACTTCCTGCTCGTCATCGACGAGTCGCATGTCACCGTGCCGCAGATCGGCGCGATGTACGAGGGCGACGCCTCCCGCAAGCGCAACCTCGTCGACCACGGCTTCCGGCTGCCGTCCGCTCTCGACAACCGTCCCCTGAGGTGGGAGGAGTTCGTGGAGCGGATCGGCCAGACCGTCTATCTTTCCGCCACCCCGGGCAAGTACGAGCTGTCCCGCGGCGACGGATTCGTGGAGCAGATCATCCGCCCCACCGGCCTCGTCGACCCGGAAGTCGTCGTCAAGCCCACCGAGGGCCAGATCGACGATTTGGTGCACGAGATCCGCAAGCGCACCGAGAAGGACGAACGAGTCCTGGTCACCACCCTCACCAAGAAGATGTCCGAGGACCTCACCGACTACTTCCTGGAGCTGGGCATCCAGGTCCGCTATCTGCACAGCGACGTCGACACGCTGCGCCGCATCGAGCTGCTGCGCGAACTGCGCGCCGGTGAGTACGACGTACTGGTCGGGATCAACCTCCTGCGCGAGGGGCTCGACCTGCCCGAGGTGTCCCTGGTGGCCATCCTCGATGCCGACAAGGAGGGCTTCCTGCGCTCCGGGACGTCCCTCATCCAGACCATCGGCCGCGCGGCCCGCAATGTGTCCGGCCAGGTCCATATGTACGCGGACAAGATCACCCCGGCGATGGAGAAGGCCATCGACGAGACCAACCGCCGCCGGGAGAAGCAGATCGCCTACAACACCGAGCGCGGGATCGATCCGCAGCCGCTGCGCAAGAAGATCAACGACATCGTCGCGACGATCGCCCGCGAGGAGATCGACACCGAGGAACTGCTCGGCACCGGCTACCGCCAGACGAAGGGCGTCAAGGCCCCGGTGCCCGCGCTCGGCGGCAAGGCGGGCAAGGCGGCCGGAGCCAAGAAGGCCGGCGCGGTGGTCACCGACCGGCCCGCGACCGAGCTCGCCGGGATCATCGAGGAGATGACCGACCGGATGCGGGCAGCCGCCGCGGACCTGCAGTTCGAGGTGGCCGCCCGACTGCGCGACGAGGTCGGAGAGTTGAAGAAGGAGCTGCGCCACATGCGCGAGGCGGGCCTCGGCTGACCTGTCGTACCGGCGTGTGTTGCAGGACCGACACAAAAACGGTCCAAGGCTGCTGCGCCTTCGGCGTGACTGCGTAGGGTGCTGGGAAACCGCGCACGGACGGTTGCGGGGCAAGGGGAGAGGGGACAGCGCGTGACGGTCAACATGACCAAGGGTCAGGCCATCAGCCTGCAGAAGAGCGACGGGGGGACCCTGACCGCGGTACGGATGGGACTCGGCTGGCAGGCGGCGCCGCGCCGCGGTCTGTTCGGCTCACGCACGCGGGAGATCGACCTGGACGCGTCGGCGGTGCTGTTCGCCGACAAGCAGCCGGTCGACGTGGTCTTCTTCCGCCACCTCGTCAGTGACGACGGGTCGATCAAGCACACCGGTGACAACCTGGTCGGCGGTGCCGGTTCGGGCGGCGACGACGAGGCGATCCTTGTCGACCTGCAGCGGGTGCCGGTCCACATCGACCAGATCGTCTTCACGGTGAACTCCTTCACCGGCCAGACGTTCCAGGAGGTGCAGAACGCCTTCTGCCGCATCGTCGACGAGACCAACGGCCAGGAGCTCGCCCGCTACACGCTCGACGGCGGCGGTCAGTACACCGCGCAGATCATGGCCAAGGTGCACCGCGTCGGCGCAGGGTGGCAGATGACGGCCCTCGGCAACCCGGCCAACGGCCGCACGTTCCAGGACCTGATGCCGGCGATCCTGCCGCACCTGTAGGCACGGCCGGGCCGATCGGGTCCGTATCGGTATGTGCAGCTCCCGGAGGCATCGGCCGCCGGGAGCTGCAGCACATGCACCGCACCGCACCACATGGCGCGGCATCGCGCGGCACGGCGGATCGTGGCGGCGGACCGCGCATCATCAACGCGTCGAGGGGACAGGGCAATGACGGCCGAGCTGGTCCGGGGGCAGAACCACACCTTGCCCCAGACCCGTCTGGAGATCCGGGTATCGGCCGGTGCGCCCGTCGTGGCCGGTGCCACGCTCGGCGACGAGCAGGGCACCGTGCACGGCATCGAGTGGATCGCCCACCCGGGCTCGCCCCAGCTGCCCGGACTCGAAGTGTCCAAGCAGGCCGCCGCCGAGCACCGGCTGGCCGTCGACCTCGATGCCGTGCCTGCCGCGGTGCACCGCGTCACCGTGCTGCTGGCCCTGCCCATGGAGGCCGGTGGCCCGGTCACGTTCGGCGCGGTCGCCGCGCCCTTCGTCGCCGTCACCGGCCTCGATGGCGCCGAGATCGCCACCTTCACCCTCACCGGCCTGGACGCGGAGTCCGCGGTCGCCGCCCTGGAGCTCTACCGTCGGCAGGGCGCCTGGAAGGTCCGTGCGGTCGGCCAGGGATATGCGGGCGGCCTCGCCGCGATGCTCGCCGACCAGGGGGTGACCGGAGCGGCGGAGCTGGCCCGGTCGATCCAAGAGGCGGTCGCCCGGGGCATGGCCCGCTCGGTGGCGCCGCCCCCGCCCCGCACCCCGGAGGGGGACCGGGTCCGCCACACCGCGGCCATCGGCGATCCGGCGCCGCCCGTCACCCCGTCGGCCGACCCCGCGCCCTCCCGGCCCGCAGCCGCCACGGGCCCCACCGCGGGCGGCCCCACCACAGGACCGAGCGCGGGCCCCGCCATGGGTCCCATCAACTACGCGCACCCACGCCGCCAGGCGACCGCGCCCCCGCCGCCCCCGCCCACCGCACCGCCCGCCGAACCTGGCCGGCCCGCGCAGCCCGTCGCCGGGGACGCGACCGGCTGGTCCATGGAGGAGCGCCTCTACAACCAGGTCTGGGGCATGTTCGAGGACCTGGCCCGCACCACCGCCGCGTACCGCAGCGCCGTCGACTTCGCCGAGTCCCGCATGGAGCAGGAGCTGGACCGGGCCCTGTCCGACCCGCGCAACAGGATCGGCGGGGCGGGCGACCGGGCCCGCGAGGAGGCGCGCGCCAAGCGCGACCAGCTGACCGACCGGGCCCGTGAGGCGCTCGACCGCGATCTCGCGCAGCTCGCCGCCGAGTCGGCCGTCGTCGAGCCCGCGCTCCCCGCCGCGTTCGCGGGCTGGGACAATCCCGTCTGGCACGCCTACCGCGTCCCTATGGAGATCCCCATGGCCCTGCGGATCGGCGACCTCCATCTGCCCGAGAGCCCCGATCTGCGCATCCCCTTGCTCGTACGGCTGCCGCTGGAGCGCGGCATCTGGGTCGACAGCGGGCGTACGGCGTCCGAAGCCGCGGCTCTGACCGATCCGGACCGGCTCCGCCGCCTCGCCATGGACAACGCGGTCGCGCACGCCGCCCGGCTGCTCGCCGTCTACCCCGCGGGCGAGTTCTCCGTCCATGTCATCGACCCCGCGGGTTCGGCGGCGGCAGCACTCGCCCCTCTGGCGAACTCCGGGGTGCTCGCCGGGCCGCCCGCCGCCGGCACCCAGGGAGTGGCATCGGTCCTCGCCCGTCTCACGCGGCGGGTCGATCTGGTGCAGATGGCGATCCGGGCCGGCGCCGCCGACTCGCTTCCGCCGGACCTGGACACCGCCGAGCAGCTGCTGATCGTCAACGACTTCCCGCACGGCTTCGACGACCGGGCCGTCACCCAGCTGCGCTATCTGGCAGACGAGGGGCCCTCGGTCGGCGTCCATCTGCTGATGGTCGCGGACCGGGAGGACGCGAGCGCCTACGGACCGGTGCTCGATCCGCTGTGGCGGTCCCTGCTGCGGATCACCCCGGTCGCCGACGACCACCTGGCCGATCCCTGGGTCGGCCATGCCTGGACGTACGAGCCGCTGAGGACGCCGCCCGGCAGCCGGGTGCTGGAGCAGGTCCTCGCCCAGGTCGCCGCCGTCCGGCGCACCGGCCGACGCCCCTAGGGCAATGCCCCCTCAGGCGCTCCTGACCTGGTCTTTTGGGTGATCTTTGCCCTGGGCTTTACCTTTTCTTGGTGTTGCCTGTACTGTTCCTCGGACGGAGGGGAGTACTCCCATATGCGGCGTTCCCGTCAATACGGACTGTGACCGGTCCCGGGGCGTCGGCCCGTGGTGCGCATCCCGTGCGCCCGGGTGGAAGAGACCTCCGGCAGCGACGACGCTGATCAGTAGCCGTAGCGAACTGCCGGAGGCGCAGTGGACGTTTCAGGAACCCTCTGGGCGCTGACCATTCTTGGTCTGTCAGCCCTCATTGCCATCGACTTCTTCATCGGGCGCAAGCCCCATGACGTGACGACGAAGGAAGCCGGAATCTGGACGATCGTCTGGATCGTGCTGGCCGTGCTCTTCGGGCTCGGCCTGCTGGTCTTCGGCGAGAGTCAGGCGTCGGGCGAGTTCTTCGCCGGTTTCATCACCGAGAAGTCGCTCAGTGTCGACAACCTCTTCGTGTTCGTCCTGATCATGGCGAAGTTCTCGGTGCCCTCCCACCTTCAGCAGCGCGTGCTGCTCGTCGGTGTGCTGATCGCCCTGGTGCTGCGAGGGATCTTCATCGCCGCGGGCGCCGCGGTCATCGCCAACTTCTCGTGGGTCTTCTACATCTTCGGCGCGTTCCTGATCTACACCGCCTGGAAGCTCATCCAGGAGGCGCGGACCGACGAGGAGGAGGACGAGTTCGAGGAGAACCGTCTCCTCAAGTCGATCGAGCGCCGCTTCGGTGTCGCCGACAGGTACCACGGCACCAAGCTCTTCATCAGGAGCAACGGCAAGCGGGTCCTGACTCCGCTGATGGTCGTCATGCTCGCCATCGGCACCACCGATGTGCTGTTCGCGCTGGACTCCATCCCCGCGATCTTCGGCCTGACCCAGGACCCGTACATCGTCTTCACCGCCAACGCCTTCGCGCTGATGGGGCTGCGGCAGCTGTACTTCCTGATCGGCGGTCTGCTGAAGAAGCTGGTGCACCTCAGCTACGGGCTCTCGGTCATCCTCGGCTTCATCGGCGTCAAGCTGGTGCTGCACGCCCTGCACGAGTCCGGGGTGCATGTCCCCGAGATCTCGATCCCCTTCTCGCTCGGCTTCATCTGCGCGGTGCTCGTGATCACCACGATCACGAGCCTCATCGCCAACAAGAAGCAGGAGGCGGCCGAGGCCGCGGAGGCGGACCGGGCGACGGAGGAGAGTTCCAGCATCGACGCCTGATCCGGGCGGGGCGGGCGGCGGAGCCGCCCGCCCTTCCCTCACCAGCCGCGTGCGCGCCACTCGGGCAGCTGCGGCCGCTCGGCACCGAGCGTCGTGTCGTGGCCGTGGCCCGGATAGACCCAGGTCTCGTCGGGCAGCTTGTCGAAGAGTTTGGTCTCCACATCGTGGAGCAGGCTCGCGAACGCCTCGGGGTCCTTGTGCGTATTGCCGACCCCGCCAGGGAAGAGGCAGTCCCCGGTGAACAGGTGCGGAGCGCCGTGCGGGTCGTCGTAGACCAGCGCGATGGAGCCCGGGGTGTGGCCGACCAGATGGCGGACGGTCAGTGTGACCTGACCCACCCGGATCGTTCCGTTGTCGTCGACGAGGACATCGGTCGGGACCGGGATGCCCTCGGCGTCGTACTGTCCGGCGTAGGTACGCGCACCGGTGGCCGCCACCACCTCGGCCAGCGCCTGCCAGTGGTCGCCGTGCTGATGGGTGGTGACGACGGACGCGATGGAGTCGTCACCGATCAGCCGCAGCAGGGTCCCGGCGTCGTTGGCCGCGTCGATCAGGAGCTGCTCGCCGGTGGCCCGGCAGCGCAGCAGATAGGCGTTGTTGTTCATCGGGCCGACGGCGACCTTGGAGATCATCAGATCCGTCAACTCGTGTACATCCGCAGGTCCGCCGACCTTGACCGCTCCGCTGTACGTCATACGTCTCAGCCTATAGCGGGGGCAGTGCGGGGAGGGGGCCGCCGTCCACGGTGAGTGCGGACCCGTCTCGGCGCCCGGAGAGCCAGCCCAGCAGGTCCGGTGCCGTGCCACGGACCACGACAGGACGGCCTTCCGCGCCGCCGCCGGTGGTCCAGAACCGGCCGTTGTCTGCGGCCACACCCGTGGACACGACCTCCGGGTGCCGGCCGAACCGCTCCGCGAGGAAGTCGATCTCGCGGACCACGAACTCGTCCGGCAGGTCCTCCAGCTCATAGCCGATGCCCAGGTCGACATGGTGCAGCTCGAGCTCGATCCGGCGGCGGAAGGGGACGCGGGACGCCGAGTCCGTCACGCCGTTGCGCATCGTGATCGTGCGCGACCAGTCGGCCGGCTCGGCGGACGCGGCCACGAAGCGGGCCGCGCTCTCGCGCAGATCGGCCAGCTGTTCGGCGAGCGGCCGGGGTGCGTCGCGCTCGATGTCGCTATCGCGGGTTTCGCTGTCTGCGTACATCGGGCGGCCCTGGAGAACATTTACGAGCGCGTCGGCGTTACGAGAGAGGTGCGCAAGAACATGGCCCCGGCTCCAGCCGGGCAGCCGCGACGGCTCGGCGACTGTGATGTTGTCCAATGTGACCGTTGCGCTGAGGAGCCGATCGGTCGCTTCACGTACGGCTTCCAGGTCGTGCGCATGATCAATCATGGGGCCGAGCCTAGCGTCGCCACTCATTCGGGTGAAGGGGATATCGGACGTCCGTAAATCGAATGCGCGTGCTATACGCTCGGAGTCGAAAGCTTCGTACATCGCTGTGGCGCCCCCCATACCCTGGGACAGGGGCTCAGTTCCCCCGCTTCTCTCTAGAAAGGTGCGGACCGGCGTGGTCGACCGTCTCATCGTCCGTGGCGCTCGCGAGCACAACCTCAAGAACGTCTCGCTCGACCTCCCCCGCGACTCCCTCATCGTCTTCACCGGGCTCTCCGGGTCGGGCAAGTCATCGCTGGCGTTCGACACGATCTTCGCCGAGGGCCAGCGGCGCTACGTGGAGTCGCTCTCCTCGTACGCCCGGCAGTTCCTCGGCCAGATGGACAAGCCGGACGTCGACTTCATCGAGGGCCTGTCGCCCGCCGTTTCCATCGACCAGAAGTCGACTTCGCGCAACCCGCGGTCGACGGTCGGCACGATCACCGAGGTCTACGACTACCTCCGGCTGCTCTTCGCCCGGATCGGCAAGCCGCACTGCCCCGAATGCGGCCGGCCGATCTCCCGCCAGTCGCCGCAGGCCATCGTCGACAAGGTGCTTGCTCTGCCCGAGGGCAGCCGCTTCCAGGTGCTGTCGCCGCTGGTGCGCGAGCGCAAGGGCGAGTTCGTCGACCTCTTCGCCGATCTGCAGACCAAGGGCTACAGCAGGGCCCGGGTCGACGGCGAGACCATCCACCTTGCCGAGCCGCCCAAGCTCAAGAAGCAGGAGAAGCACACCATCGAGGTGGTCATCGACCGTCTCACGGTGAAGGACAGCGCCAAGCGCCGGCTGACCGACTCGGTCGAGACCGCGCTCGGTCTCGCCGGCGGCATGGTCGTGCTCGACTTCGTCGACCTCCCCGAGGACGACCCCGAGCGTGAGCGGATGTACTCCGAGCACCTCTACTGCCCGTACGACGACCTCTCCTTCGAGGAGCTGGAGCCGCGCTCCTTCTCCTTCAACTCGCCCTTCGGTGCCTGCCCCGACTGCACGGGTATCGGTACGCGGATGGAGGTCGACCCGGAGCTGATCGTCCCCGACGTGGAGAAGTCCCTCGACGAAGGCGCGATCCACCCCTGGTCGCACGGCCACACCAAGGAGTACTTCGGGCGGCTGATCGGTGCACTCGCCGACGCCCTCGGATTCCGTACGGACATCCCCTGGGCCGGGCTGCCGCAGCGCGCCAAGAAGGCACTGCTGCACGGCCACAAGATCCAGACCGAGGTCCGCTACCGCAACCGCTACGGGCGCGAGCGCGCGTGGACCACCCCCTCCTTCGAGGGTGCGGTGCAGTTCGTCAAGCGGCGGCATTCCGAGGCCGAGAGCGACTCCAGCCGGGAGCGCTTCGAGGGCTATATGCGTGAGGTGCCCTGCCCGACCTGTGAGGGCACGAGGCTGAAGCCGATCGTCCTCGCGGTGACGGTGATGGAGAAGTCCATCGCCCAGGTCTCCGCGATGTCGATCAGCGAGTGCGCCGAATTCCTCGGCCGGCTGAAGCTGAACGCCCGCGACAAGAAGATCGCCGAGCGGGTGCTGAAGGAGGTCAACGAGCGGCTGAGGTTCCTGGTCGACGTCGGCCTCGACTACCTCTCACTGAACCGCGCGGCAGGCACCCTGTCCGGCGGCGAGGCGCAGCGCATCCGGCTCGCCACCCAGATCGGCTCCGGCCTGGTCGGCGTGCTGTACGTGCTGGACGAGCCGTCCATCGGGCTGCACCAGCGCGACAACCACCGGCTGATCGAGACCCTGGTCCGCCTCCGCGACATGGGCAACACGCTCATCGTCGTCGAGCACGACGAGGACACCATCAAGGTCGCCGACTGGGTCGTCGACATCGGCCCCGGCGCCGGTGAGCACGGCGGCAAGGTGGTCCACTCCGGATCGTTCAAGGAACTGCTGGCCAACGACGAGTCGATCACCGGCCACTATCTGAACGGCAAGAAGTCCATCCCGATGCCGGACATCCGGCGTCCGGCCGACCCGGCCCGCCGGCTCACGGTGCGCGGAGCCCGGGAGAACAACCTCCAGGACATCGACGTCTCGTTCCCGCTCGGCGTGCTCACGGCGGTCACCGGTGTCTCGGGCTCAGGAAAGTCGACGCTGGTCAACGACATCCTCTACACCCACCTGGCGCGTGAGCTGAACGGCGCCAAGTCGGTCCCCGGTCGGCACACCCGGGTCGACGGCGACGATCTGGTCGACAAGGTGGTGCACGTCGACCAGTCGCCGATCGGCCGTACGCCCCGGTCCAACCCGGCGACGTACACCGGCGTCTTCGACCATGTCCGCAAGCTGTTCGCCGAGACGATGGAGGCGAAGGTGCGCGGCTATCTGCCGGGCCGCTTCTCCTTCAACGTCAAGGGCGGCCGCTGCGAGAACTGCTCCGGTGACGGCACGATCAAGATCGAGATGAACTTCCTGCCGGACGTGTACGTCCCGTGCGAGGTCTGCCACGGGGCGCGGTACAACCGGGAGACCCTGGAGGTCCACTACAAGGGCAAGTCCATCGCCGAGGTGCTGGACATGCCGATCGAGGAGGGCCTGGAATTCTTCGAGGCCGTCCCGACGATCGCCCGCCACCTCCGTACGCTCCACGAGGTGGGCCTCGGATACGTCAGGCTCGGCCAGTCCGCGCCGACGCTCTCCGGCGGTGAGGCGCAGCGCGTGAAGCTCGCGAGCGAGCTGCAGAAGCGCTCCACCGGCCGCACGGTCTACGTCCTGGACGAGCCGACCACCGGACTGCACTTCGAGGACATCAGCAAGCTCATCAAGGTGCTGTCCGGGCTGGTCGACAAGGGCAACTCGGTGATCGTCATCGAGCACAACCTCGATGTCATCAAGACCGCGGACTGGGTCATCGACATGGGCCCCGAGGGCGGCAACGGCGGCGGCCTGGTCATCGCCGAGGGCACGCCGGAGCAGGTCGCCACGGTCCCGGCGAGTCACACCGGCAAGTTCCTGCAGGGCGTCCTGGACGCGGACCGGGTGAGCGAGGCGGCGGTGCCGGCGGCGCGCAAGCCGGTAGGGAAGGCGGTGGCGAAGACGGTGGCCGCCAAGTCGTCCCCGGCGAGGAAGACGGCGACGGCGAAGACGGCTTCGGCAGCGGCGGCTGCGGCGAAGCAGCCGGCGGCGAAGAAGGCGACCCGCACACGCAAGGCCTGACCCGCACGACGCCGAGGCGGCGGTTCCCGGACGGGAGCCGCCGCCTCGCGCGTGGGGCTGTGACCAGGCGCGATCGTCCAGGACCGGCCCGGCCGCAAGGTCGTCCTTCTCCGCCGGTATCGTCGGTTCTGTCACCGATGCCTGGGGTGCCCCTGGTGCCCCTCGTATCCCCGGAGCCTCCTGGTACCCCGGTGCCCTGGTACCCCGGTGCCCCGGTGCCCCGGTACCCCGGCGCCTCCTCGACGCCCCTCGCCCTGCCCGCTCTCACCCCGTGGAGTCCGCATGTCCGGCCAGCCCGCCCGCCGTACCGTGCTGAAGGGTGCCGCTCTCGCCGGTGTCGCCGGACTGGGAGTGGCCGCCTGTTCGACCGAGTCGAAGCTCGGGCACGCCGAGACGCCCACCCCCACCGTCCCTGTCGAGCTCGGCGCCGCGGACGAGGTGCCGGTCGGCGGATCAAAGCTCTACCGCGAGCAGCGGGTCGTCGTCAGCTGCCTGGCCAAGGGCCAGTACAAGGCGTTCAGCGCCCAGTGCACCCACGCGGGCTGCCTGCTGGACAAGGTCGAGAAGAATGAGGGGAACTGCCCCTGCCACGGCAGCCGCTTCGACACCACGACCGGCGAGGCGGTGCACGGTCCGGCAACCGTGCCGCTGCCCTCCGTCCCGGTCAAGGTCGAGGGCGGAAAGCTGATGGCCGGTCCCGACGCCTGAGAACGCACGGTGCTCGACGCCGGGCCGCACGGCGACAGTGGTCGTCACTCCCAGTCCCAGTCGATGCCGACCAGGCCGGGCCGCACCCCCTGCTCCACCAGGTGCACGGTCCGGTGCCGGCCGGTGAGTGCGAGGTCCGTACGCCCGCCGCGCGGAGCTCCCACCGAAGTCTGGGCGAACCGCCGGCACCGTACCGGCAGCGCGTCCTCGTCGAAGCGCACCTGCAGCACGTACTGTCCGCCGCCGAAGCTGAAGCCGCGCACGTACTGGCCGCACGGCCCGCCCGTACCGTCGCCGAACCCATAGCCGAAGAGATACGTCTCACCCGCCCGCAGCCGGGTGTCGAACAGCAGCTCGGCGACGAGCACCCCCTCCTCCCGGTCCCAGCGGACCCGGCCCGTCCGGCAGTTCTCCCGGGCCGCCACCTCGATCCGCGCGGGGTCGCAGCCCGGATCGCCGCGGTACACGGCGAGATAACGGTCGATCCCGTCGCGGTGCGCGCGCACGACATGCTGCGAGTCCCGGCGCCGCAGCTCCCGGCCGGCTCCGATCCGTACCCGCTCCTGGTGCCCCACCGTGTGCAGCCCGCCGTCGGCCGGTGACCCCAGCGCGTCGAGCAGCCGCTCCACCGTGCCGGACGGCTCCATCAGGGAGCGGTACGAACGCGCGGCGGGTCGCTCGGCGTCCGCGCCGGCATCCCCGGCGCTGAGCAGCCGGAGCAGCGAGTTCCCCGGCAGTTCCAGTACCTCCTCCAGCGCCTTCACCGCCCGCAGGGACTCGGCACGCTGCGGGCGCCGGGCCCCCTGCTGCCAGTAACTCAGGCTGGTCACGCCGACCTTGACCCCGCGGTGCGCGAGATGGTGCTGCACTCGCTGGAGCGGCAGCCCGCGCACCGAGAAGGCGGTGCGCAGCGCCAGATGGAACGGGCCGGTGCGCAGCACCTGCGCCAGTTCGACCTCGGTGCGCTGCATGACGTGCCTCCAGTGAACGTTCACGGCACGGGGCGGGGAGACCGCGCCGGTGGGAGCGGGACGGCAGGTGGCCGGGGCCGGACGGTTCACGCATCCGTCACACCGTTCACACCGCGTTGTTCCCCCGCATTGAAGCGTGTTGACCCGTTCCCGACAACGGTTGCGGCTCCTTGAACGGTGACGGTGCCCGCTGATCCCGTGCTCCGGGGCGCGCTTCCTCACCCCCGCACCCGGGAGCACGGCACCACTCCGGGGGACACCGGACTGTCACCGCCCGCAAGTAGGGTGGGACACATGGCAGACCCCTCCAGCTACCGCCCCAAGCCGGGACAGATCCCCGACTCCCCGGGGGTCTACAAATTCCGCGACGAGCACCGCCGGGTGATCTATGTCGGGAAGGCGAAGAGCCTGCGCCAGCGGCTGGCCAACTATTTCCAGGACCTGGCCGGTCTCCACCCGCGCACCCGCACCATGGTCACCACGGCGGCCTCCGTCGAGTGGACCGTTGTCGCCACCGAGGTCGAGGCGCTGCAGCTGGAGTACTCCTGGATCAAGGAGTTCGACCCCCGTTTCAACGTCAAGTACCGCGACGACAAGAGCTATCCGTATCTCGCGGTCACGCTGAACGAGGAGTTCCCACGCGTCCAGGTCATGCGCGGCGCCAAGAAGAAGGGCGTGCGCTACTTCGGTCCGTACGGCCATGCCTGGGCGATCCGCGAGACCGTCGACCTGATGCTCCGGGTCTTTCCCGTCCGTACGTGCTCCGCCGGCGTCTTCAGGAACGCCGCGCGGACCGGCCGCCCCTGTCTCCTCGGCTACATCGGCAAGTGCTCGGCACCCTGCGTCGGCCGGATCACCCCCGAGGAGCACCGCGAACTGGCGGACGACTTCTGCGACTTCATGGCCGGCCGCACGGGCACGTACATCCGCCGCCTGGAGAAGGACATGATGGCGGCGGCCGAAGAGATGGAGTACGAGCGGGCGGCCCGGCTCCGGGACGACGTGGAGGCCCTCAAGCGGGCCATGGAGAAGAGCGCCGTCGTCCTCGCCGACGCCACCGACGCCGACCTGATCGCGGTCGCCGAGGACGAGCTCGAAGCCGCCGTGCAGATCTTCCACGTCCGCGGTGGCAGGGTGCGCGGCCAGCGCGGCTGGGTCACCGACAAGGTCGAGGCGGTCGACACCTCGGGCCTCGTCGAGCACGCCCTGCAGCAGCTGTACGGGGAGGAGACGGGCGACTCCGTCCCCAAGGAGGTCCTCGTCCCGGCCCTTCCGGAGGACCCCGAAGCGGTCTCCCAGTGGCTCGCCGGCCGCCGGGGCTCCCAGGTCAGCCTGCGCATCCCGCAGCGCGGCGACAAGAAGGACCTGATGGTGACGGTCCAGCGCAACGCGCAGCAGGCCCTGGGGCTGCACAAGACCAAGCGCGCCTCCGATCTGACGACCCGCTCCCGTGCCCTGGAGGAGATCGCCGAGGCGCTCGGCCTCGATACGGCTCCGCTGCGCATCGAATGCTTCGACATCTCCCATCTCCAGGGCGACGACGTGGTCGCGTCCATGGTCGTCTTCGAGGACGGCCTGGCCCGCAAGAGTGAGTACCGCCGCTTCCAGATCAAGGGCTTCGAGGGGCAGGACGACGTCCGCTCGATGCACGAGGTGATCGGCCGCCGTTTCAGGCGCTACCTCCAGGAGAAGGAGCGGACGGGGGAGTGGGAGGAGAGCCCGGCACCCTCCGGAGCCGTACCGGCCCCGGAGGCCGCCGCCGCGGACGGCGACCCCTTCGGCAACGAGCCCCGCGAGGACGACGGCCGCCCCAAGCGGTTCGCCTACCCGCCGCAGCTCGTCGTGGTGGACGGCGGCCAGCCGCAGGTCGCCGCGGCCAAGCGGGCCCTCGACGAGCTGGGGATCGACGACATCGCCGTCTGCGGCCTCGCCAAGCGTCTCGAAGAGGTCTGGCTGCCCGATGACGACGACCCCGTGGTCCTGCCCCGCTCCAGCGAGGGCCTCTACCTCCTGCAGCGCGTCCGTGACGAGGCCCACCGCTTCGCGATCACCTATCAGCGCGCCAAGCGGGCCAAGCGCATCCGCTCCAGTCCCCTGGACGCCGTCGCCGGCCTCGGCGAGACCCGGAAACAGGCGTTGATCAAGCATTTCGGCTCCGTGAAGAAGCTGAAGCAGGCGACAATCGACGAGATCTGCGAGGTTCCGGGGATAGGCCGCAGGACGGCGGAATCAGTGGCTGTCGCCCTCGCCTCGACCATCCCGGCCGCGCCCGCCGTGAATACGGCGACAGGAGAGATCATTGAAGAGGACGACGGGGGCAGCGCGACATGACTGAGCACGAGCAGGAACACGAACACGAGCAGGAGCGCGTGCACGACGGCACAGACCGCGTGCACGACAGCACGGACCGAGCAGACGGAGCAGGACACGTGAGTACGGGCACCACGACCGAGACGGGCGATGCCGCCGCGGCCATCCCCGAGCTGGTGATCATCTCCGGCATGTCTGGCGCCGGACGATCCACCGCCGCCAAGTGTCTGGAGGACCTCGGCTGGTTCGTCGTCGACAACCTGCCGCCCGCCCTGATCCCCACCATGGTGGAGCTCGGCGCCCGGTCCCAGGGCAATGTGGCCCGGATCGCCGTCGTCGTCGACGTGCGCGGCCGCCGCTTCTTCGACAACCTCCGGGAGTCCCTCGCCGACCTCGCGGCCAAGCACGTCACCCGGCGGATCGTCTTCCTGGAGTCCTCCGACGACGCCCTGGTCCGCCGCTTCGAATCGGTCCGGCGGCCGCACCCCCTCCAGGGCGACGGTCGCATCGTCGACGGCATCGCCGCCGAGCGCGACCTGCTGCGCGAGCTGCGCGGCGACGCCGACCTGGTGATCGACACCTCCAGCCTCAATGTGCACGAGCTGCGCGCCAAGATGGACGCCCAGTTCGCCGGCGACGAGGAGCCGGAGCTGCGCGCCACGGTGATGTCGTTCGGCTTCAAGTACGGCCTGCCGGTCGACGCGGACCTGGTGGCGGACTGCCGCTTCCTGCCCAACCCGCACTGGGTCCCCGAGCTGCGCCCGTTCACCGGTCTCAACGAGGAGGTGTCGGCGTACGTCTTCAACCAGCCGGGCGCCAAGGAGTTCCTCAACCAGTACACCGAGCTGCTCCAGCTGGTGGCCGCGGGCTACCGCCGCGAGGGCAAGCGCTATGTCACGATCGCCGTCGGCTGCACGGGCGGCAAGCACCGCTCCGTCGCGATGTCCGAGAAGCTGGCCGCCCGGCTCGCCGCCGAAGGGATCGAGACCGTCCTCGTCCACCGGGACATGGGGCGCGAGTGACCAGCCGCAATCTGCGCCTGCGGCGGCTGCGCAGAGCCACCTCCGCGCTCTCGGCCCGCAAGCGCGGCGCCCAGCAGCCCAAGGTCGTCGCGCTCGGCGGAGGCATGGGCCTGTCCGCGTCGCTCGCCGCACTGCGCCGGATCACCGGCGATCTCACCGCCGTGGTCACCGTCGCCGACGACGGCGGCTCCAGCGGCCGGCTCCGTGAGGAGCTCGGCGTCCTGCCGCCCGGCGACCTCCGCAAGGCGCTGGCCGCGCTCTGCGGCGACGACGACTGGGGCCAGACCTGGGCGCAGGTCATCCAGCACCGCTTCCAGTCCAAGGGCGATCTGCACGAGCACGCAGTCGGCAATCTACTGATCGTCGCCCTCTGGGAGCAGCTCGGCGACCATGTACAGGCCCTGGACCTGGTCGGCAAGCTCCTCGGCGCGCACGGCCGGGTGCTGCCCATGTCCGCCGTGCCGCTGGAGCTCCAGGCGCTCGTACGGGGCCATGACCCGGCCCGACCGGACGACGTGGACACGGTGCGCGGCCAGGCGACGGTGGCGCTGACCCCCGGTGAGGTGCAGTCCGTGCACCTCGTCCCGAACGACCCGCCGGCCGTCCCGGAGGCGGTCGAGGCGGTCCTCGACGCGGACTGGGTGGTGCTCGGCCCGGGATCCTGGTTCTCCTCGGTGATCCCGCATCTGCTCGTACCGGAACTGCTCGACGCGCTCGTCACGACGAGGGCCCGTAAGGTCCTCTCGCTCAACCTGGCACCACAGCCCGGCGAAACTGATGGCTTCTCTCCGCAGCGTCATTTGGAGGTTTTGGGACGACACGCCCCTAAACTCGCCCTGGACGTGGTGCTGGCCGACGAAGCCGCCGTGCCCGATCGCGAGTCCCTCGCCGATGCCGCCAAGCGGCTCGGCGCCGCGGTCGAGCTGGCGCCGGTGGCCTCACCCGACGGCGTTCCGATTCATGATCCGGAGCTGTTGGCTGCCGCGTACGACCGTATTTTTCGGATGCATGGAAGGATCGGCCCATGGCGATGACGCCAGCGGTGAAGGACGAAATCTCTCGGCTTCCCGTGACCCGGACCTGCTGCAGGAAGGCAGAGGTTTCGGCGATTCTTCGGTTCGCGGGCGGGCTGCACCTGGTGAGCGGCCGGATTGTGATCGAGGCGGAGCTGGACACCGCAATGGCGGCGCGCCGGCTGAAGCGGGACATTCTCGAAATTTTCGGGCACAGCTCCGAGCTGATCGTGATGGCCCCCGGCGGGCTGCGGCGCGGCTCCCGCTATGTCGTACGAGTGGTGGCGGGCGGCGACCAGTTGGCCCGCCAGACCGGGCTGGTGGACGGCCGCGGCCGGCCCATCCGCGGGCTGCCGCCGCAGGTGGTCTCGGGGGCCACCTGCGACGCCGAGGCCGCCTGGCGCGGTGCCTTCCTGGCCCATGGCTCGCTCACCGAGCCGGGCCGGTCCTCCTCGCTGGAGGTGACCTGCCCGGGTCCGGAGGCGGCGCTCGCACTGGTCGGAGCGGCCCGCAGGCTCTCCATCGCGGCGAAGGCCCGTGAGGTGCGCGGTGTGGACCGGGTGGTCGTCCGCGACGGCGACGCGATCGGCGCCCTGCTCACCCGGCTCGGCGCCCATGAGTCGGTGCTGGCCTGGGAGGAGCGGCGGATGCGCCGCGAGGTCCGGGCCACGGCCAACCGGCTCGCCAACTTCGACGACGCCAACCTGCGCCGCTCCGCACGGGCCGCGGTGGCCGCAGGCGCCCGGGTGGGGCGCGCCCTGGAGATCCTGGGCGAGGAGGTACCCGAGCACCTTGCGGCGGCCGGACGGCTGCGCATGGAGCACAAGCAGGCCTCTCTGGAGGAGCTGGGTGCGCTCGCCGACCCGCCGCTGACCAAGGACGCGGTCGCCGGCCGGATCCGCCGGCTGCTGGCCATGGCTGACAAGCGGGCCCAGGACCTCGGTATCCCGGGGACGGAGTCCACGCTCAGCGAGGAGCTCGCCGACGGCCTGGTGGGCTGACGTGAAACGACGGCGAAACCCGGCCGAAAGCGGAACGCGCCCCGTCGCCGCGGACGTTGACGCTCCGTAATCATCACTGCCTGTGCGGCCGAGTAACCGGAGGCCCGTACTCCTACCGAGGAGTACGGGCCTCCGCCGCGCTTCCGGGCCCGCTCGATGTCACTCCAGGGCCCACGGAGAGGTAGGGTCGGAGGCGGTCGGGGACATCCCATACAACTCGCCGGCGTCGAAACCCGGCGTACCTAACGAGGAGATCGGTTCGTGACGATCCGCGTAGGCATCAACGGCTTTGGCCGCATCGGTCGTAACTACTTCCGCGCGCTGCTGGAGCAGGGTGCGGACATCGAGATCGTGGCTGTCAACGACCTGGGTGACACTGCGACCACGGCTCACCTGCTGAAGTACGACACCATTCTGGGTCGTCTGAAGGCAGAGGTCAGCCACACCGCCGACAGCATCACTGTCGACGGTCACACCATCAAGGTGCTCTCCGAGCGCAACCCGGCCGACATCCCCTGGGGTGAGCTGGGCGTCGACATCGTCATCGAGTCGACCGGCATCTTCACCAAGAAGGCCGACGCCGAGAAGCACATCGCGGGCGGCGCCAAGAAGGTCCTCATCTCGGCTCCGGCCAAGGGCGAGGACATCACCGTCGTGATGGGCGTCAACGAGGAGAAGTACGACGCGGCCAACCACCACGTCATCTCCAACGCCTCCTGCACGACCAACTGCGTCGCGCCGATGGCCAAGGTTCTCGACGAGAACTTCGGCATCGTCAAGGGCCTCATGACGACGGTCCACGCGTACACGAACGACCAGCGCATCCTGGACTTCCCGCACTCCGACCTGCGTCGCGCCCGCGCCGCGGCGGAGAACATCATCCCGACCACGACCGGTGCCGCCAAGGCCACCGCTCTGGTGCTCCCGCAGCTCAGGGGCAAGCTCGACGGCATCGCGATGCGCGTCCCGGTCCCGACCGGTTCGGTCACCGACCTGGTCATCACGCTGGAGCGTGAGGTCACCCGCGACGAGGTCAACGCCGCCTTCCAGAAGGCCGCCGAGGAGGGCCCGCTCAAGGGCAAGCTGTTCTACACCGAGGACCCGATCGTGTCCTCGGACATCGTCTCGGACCCGGCCTCCTGCACCTTCGACTCCCTGCTGACCATGGCAGAGGGCACGCAGGTCAAGGTCATCGGCTGGTACGACAACGAGTGGGGCTACTCCAACCGCCTCGTCGACCTGACCGTGTTCGTCGGCAGCCAGCTCTGACCGTCGAATCGGCAGGCACCTCGATGTGAGCACGGGGCTCGAACAGCGCAACGAAGCGCCGTTCGAGCCCCGTTGCATGCTTCCTCGTCCTCCAAGGAGTCCAGCAAGATGAAGACCATCGACGAACTTCTCGCCGAAGGGGTCACCGGCAAGCGCGTATTCGTCCGCGCCGACCTCAACGTGCCGCTGAGCGGCACGACCATCACCGACGACGGCCGCATCCGCGCCGTCCAGCCGACCGTGGAGAAGCTTGCCGCGGCCGGGGCCCGGGTCATCGTCGCCTCGCACCTGGGCCGCCCCAAGGGCGCCCCGGACCCGGCCTTCTCCCTGGCCCCCGCCGCCGCCCGGCTCGGCGAGCTGATCGGCGCCGACGTGGCCTTCGCGACCGACACGGTCGGCGAGTCCGCCCGCGCCACGGTAGCCGCGCTCACCGACGGCAAGGTCGCCGTCATCGAGAATCTCCGCTTCAATCCCGGCGAGACGTCGAAGGACGACGCCGAGCGCGGCGCGTTCGCCGATCAGCTCGCCGAACTCGCCGATGTGTACGTGGGCGACGGCTTCGGAGCCGTCCACCGCAAGCACGCCTCGGTCTTCGACCTCCCGGCCCGGCTGCCGCACGCCGCGGGCGACCTGATTGCCACCGAGGTCGGCGTCCTGAAGAAGCTCACCGAGGACGTCGCGCGCCCCTACGCCGTCGTGCTGGGCGGCTCCAAGGTCTCCGACAAGCTCGGCGTCATCGACCACCTCCTGGAGCGGGCCGACCGCATCCTCATCGGCGGCGGCATGGCGTACACCTTCCTCAAGGCCCAGGGTCACGAGGTCGGAAGCTCCCTCCTGCAGGAGGACCAGATCCCGGCGGTGCTGGAGTATCTGAAGCGGGCCGAGGAGAAGGGCGTGGAGTTCGTGCTCCCCGTCGACGTCGTGGTCTCCGAGCAGTTCCCCGACCTCAAGACCAAGGCCCCGAGCCACCACACCACCGTGGCCGCGGATGCCATCCCGGCTGGCGTGATGGGTCTGGACAACGGACCCGAGACCAACAAGCTGTACGCCTCGAAGCTCGCAGACGCCGTCACCGTCTTCTGGAACGGCCCGATGGGCGTCTTCGAGCACCCCGACTACGCCGAGGGCACCCGGGCCGTCGCCCAGGCCCTCGTCGACTCCGAGGGCTTCAGCGTCGTCGGCGGTGGCGACTCCGCCGCGGCCGTCCGCATCCTGGGCTTCGACGAGAATGCATTCGGCCACATCTCGACCGGTGGCGGCGCCAGCCTCGAATACCTCGAGGGCAAGACGCTTCCCGGCCTCGCCGCACTGGAGGACTGACCTTTCATGAGCACCCGTACCCCGCTGATGGCGGGCAACTGGAAGATGAACCTCAACCACCTTGAGGCCATCGCGCATGTCCAGAAGCTCGCCTTCGCTCTGGCCGACAAGGACTACGACGCCGTCGAGGTCGCCGTCCTGCCGCCCTTCACCGACCTGCGCTCGGTGCAGACGCTGGTCGACGGCGACAAACTGAAGATCAAGTACGGCGCCCAGGACGTCTCGGCGCACGACCCCGGCGCGTACACCGGTGAGATCTCCGGCCCCATGCTCGCCAAGCTGAAGTGCACCTATGTGGCCATCGGCCACTCCGAGCGCCGCCAGTACCACCACGAGACCGACGAGATCGTCAACGCCAAGATCAAGGCCGCGTACAAGCACGGCCTCACCCCGATCCTGTGCGTCGGCGAGGAGGAGTCGGTCCGCGAGGAGGGCCGCCACGTCGCGCACACCCTCACGCAGGTGGACGGCGCGCTCAAGGACATCCCGGCCGAGCAGGCCGAGACCATCGTGATCGCGTACGAGCCGGTCTGGGCCATCGGGACCGGCAAGGTCTGCGGCGCCGACGACGCCCAGGAGGTCTGCGGGGCCATCCGCGGCCGGCTCGCCGAGCTGTATTCCCAGGAGCTGGCCGACGCGGTCCGCATCCAGTACGGCGGCTCGGTGAAGTCCGGGAATGTTGCGGAGATCATGGCAAAGCCCGACATCGACGGTGCGCTGATCGGTGGCGCCGCTCTCGACGCGGACGAATTCGTCAAGATCGTCCGCTTCCGCGACCAGTGAGTATGCGGTAGCGCGGATCCGTCGTACCCTTGCGGGGGCCGAGGAGGTGCGTCCTCCCGGTCCCCGTTGTCCGTCAGATCCGTTAGAGCAGTCCAAGGGAATTCCGGAAAGTAGGGACCAGCCGTGGTTATGGGGTTCTCGATCGCCCTGATCGTCTTCAGCCTGCTGCTGATGATGCTGGTGCTGATGCACAAGGGAAAGGGCGGCGGCCTCTCCGACATGTTCGGTGGCGGTATGCAGTCGTCCGTCGGCGGCTCGTCGGTCGCCGAGCGAAACCTCGACCGGATCACCGTGGTGGTCGGTCTGGGATGGTTCGCGTGCATTATCGTGCTTGGTCTGCTGATGAAGCTGGACAACTGACCCGCCGTCCGCGATTCCCGGTGAGGGTGTAACTCCTTTCACTGGACGCGCGTTGGGCCTTACGTAGACTGGGGCATCTTCGAGCACCATCACGCAGGGAGTTACGACCGTGGCAAGTGGCAACGCGATCCGGGGAAGCCGGGTCGGAGCGGGGCCGATGGGGGAGGCCGAGCGGGGCGAGTCCGCGCCGCGCCTCCGCATCTCCTTCTGGTGCTCGAACGGGCACGAGACGCAGCCGAGCTTCGCCAGTGACGCGCAGACACCGGAGACTTGGGACTGCCCGCGCTGTGGTTTCCCGGCCGGCCAGGACCGGGACAATCCGCCGGACCCGCCGCGCACCGAACCGTACAAGACGCACCTCGCGTATGTACGTGAGCGGCGCAGCGATGCGGACGGGGAGGCCATCCTCGCCGAGGCCCTCGCAAAACTCCGAGGCGAGATCTAAGAGTTGTTCACCGGCCGGTCACCCCCAGGGTGGCCGGCCGGAGTGCATTTGTCGGCGCCGCAGCTCTCTGTCGCCTCGTCCGCCTCCCTGATCAATTAAGTTGGAAGGGCAGCGGGGCATGTGCAAGCACGAGAAGAAGTGGGCTGATATCCGGGATGAACGCACAAAGCCGAACCAAGCTCAATCAGACGCCCGAATGGACCGCTCTCGGCAAGCACCGTGAGCAGCTCGGTGAGACCCATCTGCGGCAGCTGTTCGCGGACGATGCCGAGCGCGGCACCGGATATGCGCTCCGGGTCGGCGATCTGTATCTCGACTACTCCAAGCACCTGGTCACCGACGAGACGCTCCGGCTGCTGCGCGAGCTCGCCGACGCCACCGGAGTCGCCGAGCTGCGGGACGCCATGTTCCGTGGCGAGAAGATCAACACCACCGAGGACCGCGCCGTCCTGCATACCGCGCTGCGCGCCCCGCGCGACGCGGTCGTCGAGGTCGACGGCGAGAACGTGGTGCCCGCCGTGCACGCCGTGCTCGACAAGATGGCGGCTTTCGCCGACCGCGTCAGGTCGGGGGAGTGGACCGGTCACACCGGCAAGCGGATCAAGAACGTCGTCAACATCGGCATCGGTGGTTCCGACCTCGGCCCCGCCATGGCGTACGAGGTGCTGCGCTCCTTCACGGACCGCTCGCTCACCGTCCGCTTCGTGTCCAACGTCGACGGCGCCGACCTGCACGAGGCCGTCCGCGACCTCGACCCGGCCGAGACGCTCTTCATCATCGCGTCGAAGACGTTCACCACGATCGAGACCATCACCAATGCCACCTCCGCCCGTGACTGGCTGCTGACCGGTCTGCGCGCCGACCAGGACGCCGTCGCGAGGCACTTTGTGGCACTGTCGACGAACGCCGAGAAGGTCGCGGACTTCGGCATCGACACCGCCAACATGTTCGAGTTCTGGGACTGGGTCGGCGGCCGTTACTCGTACGACTCCGCCATCGGCCTCTCGCTGATGATCGCCATCGGCCCGGGCCGGTTCCGCGAGATGCTCGACGGCTTCCACCTCGTCGACGAACACTTCCGCACCGCCCCTCCGGAGGCCAACGCCCCGCTGCTGCTCGGCCTGCTGGGCGTCTGGTACGGCGCGTTCTTCGACGCCCAGGCGCACGCCGTGCTGCCGTACAGCCACTATCTGTCCAAGTTCACCGCCTACTTGCAGCAGCTGGACATGGAGTCCAACGGCAAGTCCGTGGACCGGGACGGCCATCCGGTCGAGTGGCAGACCGGTCCGGTCGTCTGGGGTACGCCCGGCACCAACGGGCAGCACGCCTACTACCAGCTGATCCACCAGGGCACCAAGGTCATCCCGGCCGACTTCATCGGCTTCGTCGAGCCGGTCGCCGATCTGCTGCCCGGGCTGGTCGCCCAGCACGATCTGCTGATGGCCAACTTCTTCGCCCAGACCCAGGCGCTCGCCTTCGGCAAGACGCCGGACGAGGTCCGTGCGGAGGGCGTCGCCGAGGAGCTCGTGCCGCACAAGACGTTCCGGGGAAACCACCCCACGACCACGATCCTGGCCGACCGGCTGACGCCGTCCGTCCTCGGCCAGCTGATCGCGCTGTACGAGCACAAGGTCTTCGTCCAGGGCGCCATCTGGAACATCGACTCGTTCGACCAGTGGGGCGTCGAGCTCGGCAAGGTCCTCGCGAAGAAGATCGAACCGGTGCTGACCGGCACCGCGACATCAGCCGGTGCCGCGGCGGGGGGCGCCGAGCAGCTGGACAGCTCGACCGCCGCGCTGGTCGCCGCGTACCGCACACGCAGGGGTCGCTGAGCCGGATGACTACGGGGGAGAGGGCGGTACGGCTCCGGCCGTGGAACAGCACGCCGGATCCGAGTGCCGTCGCCCGGTGGCGGCCCAGTGGCTGTCGACCGCGGCAGTCCCGGCGCGGCGTGCGCCGCCCCCTTCCCCCGTCGCCGGCCCGTACGGTGCCGACGAAACCCCCGACGCCCGAGGCCTCGATCTGGCCTCCGAAGCCGCACCAGGGCCGCCGGAGCCCTTTCTGGCGCGCACCCCGCCGGGCCGTGCGGTCCGGTCAGCCGTGTGTCGTGTCGATGACGCAGAAGCGGTTGCCCTCGGTGTCCGCGAGCACCACGAAGTCCGGGTCCTGCGGATACAGCTGCCAGTCGACCCGGGCCGCCCCGAGCGTGAGCAGCCGCTCCACCTCGGCGTCCTGTTCCTCGGTGTACAGATCCAGATGGACCCGGGGGACCTCCTGCAGGGGGGGACTCGCTCAGCCCCAGGGACAGTCCGATGCCCTGCCCGTCGGCCGGTACCAGCACCACCCAGTCGTCCGTCGCCGGTTCGCGCTCCACATAGCTGAGCGCCGCCGTCCAGAAGGCGGCCGCCCTACGGACGTCCGACGCACCCATCACCACGGTTCCGATACGCACCATGGCCGGAGCCTTTCACGGCGAAGGCCCGGTCCGCTCCTGAGAGCGGACCGGGCCCGATGTACAGCAGTACTGACGACCGCTCAGGGAGAGGCCGGCGGATACAGCGCGCGCGGCAGCCGCGAGGCCGCCGCCGCGTCCAGCAGCCACAGGGTCCGGCTGCGTCCGTACGCGCCCGCCGCCGGGGCCTGGATCTCCCCGGCACCCGACAGCGCGATCTCCGCGGCCTCCGCCTTGTCCTCGCCCGCCGCGAGCAGCCACACCTCGCGCGCCGCCCGGATCGCGGGCAGCGTCAGCGAGACCCGGGTGGGTGGCGGCTTGGGAGCGCCGTGCACACCGACGACGGTGCGCTCGGTCTCCCGTACCGCGGGCAGCTCCGGGAAGAGTGACGCGACATGCGTGTCCGGGCCCACGCCCAGCATCAGCACATCGAACGTCGGTACCGGGCCGTGGTCCTCCGGACGGGCCGCGGCGGCCAGTTCGTCGGCGTACGCGGCCGCTGCGTCATCGGCGTCGTTGCCGCAGGGGCCGTCCGACGCGGGCATCGCATGGACCCGGGACGGGTCCAGCGGCACCGAGTCCAGCAGGGCCTTGCGGGCCTGCGTGACATTGCGCTCCGAATCGCCCTCCGGCAGGAACCGCTCGTCGCCCCACCACAGTTCGAGCCGCGACCAGTCGATCGCGTCCCGGGCGGGCGCCTCGGCGAGAGCGGCCAGCAGGCCGTTTCCGTTGCGTCCGCCGGTGAGCACCACCGAGGCGTGACCGCGCGCGGCCTGGGCGTCCACGATCTTCGTGATCAGCCGGGCCGCGGCGGCCTGCGCCATCAGATCCTTGTCGCGGTGCACGACAAGTTGAGGGGCACTCACTTCGCTGTCGCCTTCTTCGCCGCAGTCTTCTTCGCGGCTGCCGGTGCGGTGGCGGTGGCGGGCTTCTCCGGCTCGGCGGCCTTAGGCTCCGCCGCGCCGCCGAGCCGGTCCACGCCGAACTTCACCGCGGACGCGTAGATGTTGTCCGGGTCGAGACGCCGCAGTTCCTCGGCGAGCAGTTCGGCGGTCTCCCGTCGCTTGAGCGCCACCGCGCGGTCCGGCTGCCCCTCCATGGAGAGCGTGGCCAGCGAACCGTCGGGCCGGTCCAGGACGATGGTGCCGTCCTTGGTCTGCATCCGTACGGCCGTCAGACCGGGACCGGCGGACTGCGTGCGCTCCACCGGCACGCCCAGCCGGTCCGCGAGCCACATGGCGAGCAGCTCACAGCTCGGGTTCTCGGACTCGCCCTCGACCGTCGCCGAGACGACCTCGACGGGCTTCTGGTCGAGTGCGGCCGCGAGCATCGAGCGCCACGGCGTGATGCGGGTCCAGGACAGATCGGTGTCGCCCGGGGTGTACGACTGGGCGCGCACCGCGAGTTCGGCGCTCGGTTGCTCCGCCGAATATGCGTCCGTGATCCGGCGCTGGGCGAGTGCGCCCAGTGGATCATTGGCCGGGTCCTCGGGCGCGTCCTCGGGCCACCACACCACGACCGGGGCGTCCGGCAGCAGCAGTGGCAGGACCACCGACTGGGCGTGGTTGGCAAGTTCACCGTGCAGTCGCAGCACGATGGTCTCGCCGGAACTCGAGTCGGAACCGACCCGCACCTCGGCGTCGAGCCGTGCGTCGCGCCGGCTGCGCGGCGAACGGCTGACCCGCTTGATCACCGCGATGATGCGCGAGGGGTGCTCGCGCGAGGAGTCGCCGGCCGCCTTCAGAGCGTCGTACGCGTTCTCCTCGTCGGTGACGATCACCAGGGTCAGCACCATGCCGACGGCCGGGGAGCCGGCGGCACGCCGGGCCGACACCAGCGCCTGGTTGATCTTGCTGGAAGTGGTTTCCGTGAGATCGATCTTCATGGCCGACGCCAGCTCCGTCCGTCTCGTGCGAGCATCTCGTCCGCCTCGGCCGGACCCCAGGTGCCCGCACCGTACTGCGCGGGCTTGCCGTGCTTGTCCCAGTATTCCTCGATCGGGTCGAGGATGTTCCAGGAGAGTTCGACCTCCTGGTGGCGGGGGAAGAGGTTGGCGTCGCCCAGCAGCACATCGAGGATGAGCCGCTCGTACGCCTCCGGGCTGGACTCCGTGAAGGACTCGCCGTAGGCGAAGTCCATCGTGACGTCCCGGACCTCCATCGAGGTGCCGGGGACCTTGGAGCCGAACCGCACCGTGACGCCCTCGTCCGGCTGTACCCGGATGACCAGAGCATTGCCGCCCAGCTCCTCCGTCGCACTGGACTCGAAGGGCAGATACGGCGCGCGCTTGAAGACGACCGCGATCTCGGTGACCCGGCGGCCGAGCCGCTTTCCGGTCCGGAGGTAGAATGGCACGCCCGCCCAGCGGCGGTTGTTGATCGTCAGCTTGATCGCGGCATAGGTGTCGGTCTTCGACTTGGGGTCGATACCGTCCTCCTCGAGGTAGCCGAGCGCTTCCTCGCCGCCCTGCCACGCGTTCGCGTACTGGCCGCGCACGGTGTGCTTGCCCAGATCCTCCGGCAGCTCCACCGCCGTGAGCACCTTGAGCTTCTCGGTGACCAGGGCCTTCGGGTGGAAGGAGCCGGGCTCCTCCATCGCCGTCAGCGCCAGCAGCTGGAGCAGGTGGTTCTGGATGACGTCACGGGCTGCCCCGATGCCGTCGTAGTAGCCGGCCCGGCCGCCGATGCCGATGTCCTCGGCCATCGTGATCTGGACATGGTCGACGTACGACCGGTTCCAGATCGGCTCGAACATCGTGTTGGCGAAGCGCAGCGCCAGGATGTTCTGGACCGTCTCCTTGCCCAGGTAGTGGTCGATGCGGAAGACCTCGTTGGGCGGGAACACATCGTGCACGAGCTGGTTGAGCTCCTGCGCGCTGGCGAGGTCGTGGCCGAACGGCTTCTCGATGACGGCGCGCCGCCAGGAGCCCTCCTTCTGGTCCGCCAGCCCGTGCTTCTTGAGCTGCTGGACGACCTTCGGGAAGAACTTCGGCGGCACGGACAGGTAGAAGGCGAAGTTGCCGCCCGTGCCCTGCTCCTTGTCGAGCTCCTGGATGGTGGTCTTGAGGGTCTCGAAGGCCGCGTCGTCGTCGAAGTTGCCCTGGACGAAGCGCATCCCCTGGATGAGCTGCTGCCAGACCTCCTCACGGAACTGCGTACGCGCGTGCTGCTTGACGGCGTCGTGGACCTCCTGCGCGAAGTCCTCGTCGTGCCACTCACGGCGCGCGAAGCCGACGAGCGAGAAGCCCGGCGGCAACAGGCCGCGGTTGGCCAGGTCGTAGATGGCGGGCATCAGCTTTTTGCGGGACAAATCGCCCGTGACGCCAAAGATGACCAGGCCCGACGGCCCCGCGATACGCGGGAGCCGGCGGTCCTGGGCGTCACGGAGCGGGTTGGCTCCGGGAACACCAGACAAAGTGGTCAGCCCTCCGAAGGGGCGAGGCGCTTGAGTTCCGCCTCGGTGGAGTTGAGCAGATCGATCCAGGACGCCTCGAACTTCTCGACGCCCTCGTCCTCGAGGAGCTGCACGACGTCGTCGTAGGAGATTCCGAGCTTCCCGATGGCGTCGAGCTCGGCCTGCGCCTGCGCGTAGGTGCCGGCGATGGTGTCGCCGGTGATCTCCCCGTGGTCGGCCGTGGCCTCCAGGGTGGCCTCGGGCATGGTGTTCACCGTGCCGGGGGCGACCAGGTCGACGACGTACAGCGTGTCCTTGTACGCGGGGTCCTTCACGCCGGTGGAGGCCCACAGCGGACGCTGCTTGTTGGCCCGCGCCTTGTCCAGGGCGGCCCAGCGGTCGGAGGAGAAGACCTCCTCGTACGCCTGGTAAGCCAGCCGGGCGTTGGCGAGCGCCGCCTTGCCCTTGAGCGCCTTGGCCTCGTCGGTGCCCAGCGCATCGAGTCGCTTGTCGATCTCGGAGTCCACGCGGGACACGAAGAACGAAGCCACCGAGTGGATCTTGGAGAGGTCCAGGCCCGCGGCCTTCGCCTTCTCCAGGCCCGCCAAGTAGGCGTCCATGACCGCGCGGTAGCGCTCCAGCGAGAAGATCAGCGTGACGTTGACGCTGATGCCCTTGCCGATGACCTCGGTGATCGCCGGCAGACCGGCCTTCGTCGCGGGGATCTTGATAAGCGTGTTCGGCCGGTCCACCAGCCAGGCGAGCTGCTTGGCCTCGGCGATCGTGGCGTCGGTGTGGTGGGCCAGCCGCGGGTCGACCTCGATGGAGACCCGGCCGTCCTGGCCGTCCGTGGCGTCGAAGACCGGACGCAGGATGTCGGCGGCGTCACGGACGTCCGCCGTCGTGATCATGCGGATGGCCTCGTCGACCGTGACCTTGCGCGTGGCGAGGTCGGTGAGCTGCTGCTCGTAACCGTCGCCGTGCGAGATCGCCTTCTGGAAGATCGACGGGTTGGTGGTGACGCCCACGACGTGCTGCTGGTCGATCAGTTCGGCGAGGTTGCCGGAGGTGATCCGCTTGCGCGACAGGTCATCGAGCCAGATCGCCACGCCCTCGTCGGAGAGGCGCTTGAGTGCGTCTGTCATGAGAATTGCATCTCCTACTAGTCGTATAACGGCGTCAGCGCGTGACGTCGGCGAGAGATTCCCGCGCTGCGGCGGCCACGTGCTCGCCGGTGAAGCCGAACTCGCGGAAGAGGACCTTGGCATCGGCCGAGGCACCGAAGTGCTCCAGCGAGACGATCCGGCCGGCGTCACCGACGTACCGGTGCCAGGTCAGGCCGATGCCCGCCTCGACGGCGACGCGGGCCTTCACGGACGGCGGCAGAACGCTGTCCTTGTACGCCTGGTCCTGCTCCTCGAACCACTCGACCGACGGCATCGACACGACCCGGGTCGGGATGCCGGCCGCCTGCAGCTCCTCGCGCGCCTCGACGGCGAGGTGCACCTCGGAACCGGTGCCGATCAGGAGGACCTGCGGCTCCGCGCTCTGCCCGTCGGTCCCTTCGGAGTCGAAGAGCACGTAGCCGCCCTTGGCCGCGTCCTCGTTCGCCTCGTACGTCGGCACGCCCTGGCGGGTCAGCGCCAGACCGTGCGGGGCTCCCTTGCCGAACACCTTGGTGTAGCGGCGCATGATCTCGCGCCAGGCGATGGAGGTCTCGTTGGCGTCGGCCGGGCGAACGACGTTCAGGCCCGGGATGGCGCGCAGCGAGGCCAGGTGCTCCACCGGCTGGTGGGTCGGGCCGTCCTCGCCGAGACCGATCGAGTCGTGCGTCCACACGTGCGTCACCGGCAGGTGCATCAGCGCGGACAGACGCACGGCGTTGCGCATGTAGTCGGAGAACACCAGGAAGGTGCCGCCGTAGATGCGGGTGTTGCCGTGCAGTGCGATGCCGTTCATGGTCGCGGCCATGGCGTGCTCGCGGATACCGAAGTGGATCGTTCGGCCGTACGGGTCCGCGCCCGGCAGCGGGTTGCCCGCCGGGAGGAACGACGACGTCTTGTCGATCGTGGTGTTGTTCGAGCCCGCGAGGTCGGCGGAGCCGCCCCACAGCTCGGGGATGATCTCGCCGAGCGCCTGGAGCACCTTGCCGGAGGCGGCGCGGGTGGCGACCGCCTTGCCCGGCTCGAAGACGGGAAGCTTGTCCTCCCAGCCCGCGGGCAGCTCGCCCGCCGCGATCCGGTCGAACTCGGCGGCGCGCTCCGGGTTGGCGGTGCGCCACGCGGCGAAGGTCTTCTCCCACGCGGCCTTGGCCTCGCGGCCCCGGTCCAGCGCCTCACGGGTGTGCGAGATAACCTCGTCGGAGACCTCGAAGGTCTTCTCCGGGTCGAAGCCCAGGACCTTCTTGGTTGCGGCGACCTCGTCGTCGCCGAGCGCCGAGCCGTGCGAGGCCTCGGTGTTCTGGGCGTGCGGGGCCGGCCAGGCGATGATCGAGCGGGCCGCGATGAACGACGGGCGCTCGGTCTCGGCCTTGGCCGCCTGCAGTGCGTTGTACAGACCCACCGGGTCCAGGTCGCCGCTGGGCAGCTGGGCGACGCGCTGGACGTGCCAGCCGTACGCCTCGTACCGCTTCAGGGTGTCCTCGGAGACCGCGGTCTCCGTGTCGCCCTCGATGGAGATGTGGTTGTCGTCCCAGAGCAGGACCAGGTTGCCGAGCTTCTGGTGCCCGGCCAGCGAGGACGCCTCCGCGGAGATGCCCTCCTGCAGGCAGCCGTCACCGGCGATGACCCAGACCATGTGGTCGAACGGGGAGGTGCCGGGAGCCGCCTCCGGGTCGAACAGACCGCGCTCGTAGCGGGCGGCCATGGCCATGCCCACGGCGTTGGCGACACCCTGGCCCAGCGGGCCCGTCGTCGTCTCGACGCCGGTGGTGTGGCCGTACTCCGGGTGCCCGGGGGTCTTCGAACCCCAGGTACGGAACGCCTTGAGGTCATCGAGCTCCAGGCCGTAGCCGGCCAGGTAGAGCTGGATGTACAGGGTCAGGCTGGTGTGGCCCGCAGAGAGCACGAACCGGTCGCGGCCCGTCCACTGCGCGTCGGCGGGGTCGTGCCGCATCACCTTCTGGAAGAGGGTGTACGCGGCGGGAGCCAGGCTCATCGCCGTACCCGGGTGGCCGTTTCCGACCTTCTGTACGGCGTCGGCGGCAAGGACGCGGACAGTGTCCACGGCCCGCTGGTCCAATTCGGTCCACTGGAGGTCTGTGGTGGTCGGCTTGGTGCTCACCCTGAGTCAGGGCTCCTCTCCACTGTTGTAAACCGGTGACTGTGACCGCACCGGACATTGTCGAGCCTACCCCCGACAGAAGCCGCAATTTCCGGGTGCTTTCCAGGGTGCAGGCCACCCGCGGAGTTCGCCTCCCGTATGAGCGGGACGGCTCACTTCTGCGCTACTCCGATGAGCGCGACCGGCTACTTCTGCGTTACTCCGATGAGCGCCACTCCATACTTATGCGCCTCTTCCGAACGGCACTTCTGCACTGCTCCGGTGCGGCACTTCCGCGCCACTCCAACACGACGCCACCCCCGCGAAGAACGGCCTGTCCCCAACGTCTACAGTGGTCTGGTTCGCGCAAGTCTTCACTGGGCCTTCATGCCCGGAGCTTGCTGGGATTTCTCTGTCAGGGGTGTGCGTGACGGCCGTCGAGTCCCGACCCGCAGGGGTCGCCTTGACTCCGAGCCCAGGGGGCCATCGCCCGTTCGGGGCCCGTATCAAGGCATTCGTGGCGCTGACCAAGCCGCGGATCATCGAGCTGTTGCTGATCACCACTGTTCCGGTGATGTTCCTGGCCGCTCAAGGTGTGCCCGACCTGTGGCTCGTACTCACCACCACCATCGGCGGATTTCTCTCCGCGGGCGGTGCCAACGCGCTCAACATGTACATCGACCGCGACATCGACGCGTTGATGGACCGTACGTCACAACGCCCGCTGGTGACCGGCATGGTGAGCCCGCGCGAGTGCCTGGCCTTCGGCATCGCCCTCGCAGTGATCTCGACGGTCTGGTTCGGACTGCTGGTCAACTGGCTGTCCGCCGCGCTGTCGCTCGGCGCGCTGCTCTTCTACGTCGTCGTCTACACGATGCTGCTGAAGCGCCGCACCTCGCAGAACATCGTCTGGGGCGGCATCGCGGGCTGCATGCCGGTGCTCATCGGCTGGTCCGCCGTGACGAACTCCATGTCGTGGGCCGCCGTCATCCTCTTCGCCGTCATCTTCTTCTGGACGCCGCCGCACTACTGGCCGCTGTCGATGAAGGTGAAGGACGACTACGCCCGGGTCGGCGTTCCGATGCTTCCGGTCATCGCCTCCAATCGGGTGGTGGCCCGCCAGATCGTCCTCTACAGCTGGGTGATGGTGGCCGTCTCGCTGCTGCTGACCCCACTCGGCTACACCGGCTGGTTCTACACCTCGGTGGCGCTGCTGACCGGCGGGTTCTGGCTCTGGGAGGCACACGGCCTGCAGAACCGGGCCAAGGCCGGGGTGTCCGGAGCGAAGCTGAAGGAGATGCGACTGTTCCACTGGTCGATCACCTATGTTTCGCTGCTGTTCGTCGCTGTCGCGGTGGACCCCTTCCTGCGGTAGTTCCGCTTCTGCTCCTGCCGACGGGCGGGCGACGTGGCCCATGCCACGTCGCCCGCCCGTCGCCAGTTGATCTACCCATCGGTAGCATCCGTTGCATGGCAGAGACGGCAGAGACCCAGCAGGTTGACGACAGCAAGCAGGCCGCCCGCGCGGAGCGCAAGGCAGCCAGGCTCGCCAAGCAGATCGGCGCCTTCGCCAAGGCGCACGGCGGCGCCGAGGGGCAGCTCGCCTACATCGGGCAGATGGGCACCCGCATCGTCCTGGTCGGCGAGGACGGCGGCTGGGGCGACCTGGTCGCCCCGTCGTACGCGGTCGCCGAGAGCGCCACCGCGAAGGCCGGTATCACCATGCACGAGTCCTTCGACGGCGAGTTCGCCGCCAAGGTCCGCACCGGCCCGTACGAGTGGACGCGGATGGCCGGGATCCAGGTCGGCGGCCCGTCCAACAAGGCCTGACCGGTCGCCCGGGCGCACTCGAAGGGCGCGCGGGGCGCATCCCGGTGGTGCGGGAGCAACACCTGACACCGGGGTCACCCGTTAGGACGTGTACACACACGTTGCCGCAGGGAGCCCCGGATGACCGACATACTGCCCGTGGCGGATCTGGTCGACCAGCACGGCCACGGGGTGCTCCGCACCGAGCTGGGTCTCGGCACCTTCGAGGCCCGGCCGCGACGGCCGTCGCGGCCGGCGGGCGGCCCGCCCCCGGCACCACTTTCTTCGACACCCAGACCGGCCTCGCCGTGCGCCGCTGGTGCCCGCCGCTGCTGGGCCTCGAACCCCACTGCCCGCCGGCCGGCTATCTGGCCCGCCGCCGGGAACTCGCTCAGCCGGCGGCTGCGGGCTCCGGAGTTTCGACGGCGGGGCCGGGGACAGGGGCGACGGCCGAGGGGCGCTCGCGCAGCGACAGCAGGACCCGCAGGACTGCGATCCACACCAGGCACGAGCCGAGCATGTGCAGCCCGACCAGGATCTCCGGGGTGTCGGTGAAGTACTGGACGTAACCGATCACGCCCTGCGCCATCAGCACCAGGAAGAGATCGCGGGTGCGGCGCTGCGGCCCGACCCGCGCGCCGACGGCCTTCAGTACGAACCAGAGCGCCACCGTCAGCGCCACCACGACCCATGCGAGATCGGCGTGCAGCTGCGCGATCATCTTCCAGTCGAGCGGGATGCGGTGGACATCGCTGGAGTCGCCCGCGTGCCGTCCGGCACCCGTGACGACCGTGCCGACCGCGATCAGCAGACCGGCCGCGGCCGTCAGCAGCCAGGTCAGCTGCGAGACTGCCCTGCCCACCAGCGGACGGGGCTCGGCGTCGCCCTCACGGACCCGCTGCCAGGTCACCACAGCGACCGTGAGCAGTGCGGTGGAGAGCAGGAAGTGCGCCGCGACGGTGTACGGGTTGAGGCCGACCAGCACCACGATGCCGCCGAGCACCGCATTGCCCATGACCACCCAGAACTGCGCCCAGCCGAGCCGGGTGACGCTGCGCCGCCACGGCTTCGCCGAGCGGGCGGCGATGATCGTCCAGCCGACCGCCGCGCACAGGACGTAGGTGAGCATCCGGTTGCCGAACTCGATGGCGCCGTGGAAGCCCATCGCGCTGGTCGTCGTCAGGGACTCGTCGGTGCACTTGGGCCAGGTCGGGCAGCCGAGACCGGAGCCGGTGAGCCGGACAGCGCCGCCGGTCACCACGATGAGCACGGCCATCACGACGGCCGACATCGCCGCGCGGCGGACCGTCCGGGGGGACGGAGTCCAGCGTCCGGCGATGCAGAGAAGCGGGTTCCGCGCGGCTTGAGCGACTTCGGCTCGGGTCAGCTTGGGCACGCGCACCATCGTAAGCGGCGGCTTGTGCAAGGTTTCACGAGGGGGACGAGTTACCCCGAACCGTCGGGACGGAGCGGTCCGCCCGCGGTCATTCCCAGCGGAAGAACTTCGCCGCCGCGCCCAGCCCGAGCACCGCCCAGACCGCGAGGATCCCGAGATCCCGCCACGGCGTCGAGGCGCCGTGCTGGAGCACGTCCCGCAGGCCGTCCGACAGGGCCGCGATCGGCAGCAGCCCGAGCGCCGACTGCACCGCGTCCGGGAACTTGTCCAGCGGCACGATGACCCCGCCGCCGACCAGCAGCAGCAGGAAGACCAGATTGGCGGCGGCGAGCGTCGCCTCCGCCTTCAACGTCCCGGCCATCAGCAGTCCGAGCCCGGAGAAGGCCGCGGTGCCGAGCACGAGGAGCAGCAGGACGGCGAACGGGCTGCCGTGCGGCGACCAGCCCAGCGCGAACGCGATCGCCGTCAGCAGCACGACCTGCAGCACCTCGGTGACCAGCACGGAGAGGGTCTTGGCGGTCATCAGGCCCCAGCGGGGCAGCGGTGAGGCGCCGAGCCGCTTGAGCACGCCGTAGCGCCGCTCGAAACCGGTGCCGATCGCCTGGCCGGTGAAGGCGGTGGACATGACGGCGAGCGCGAGAATGCCGGGCGCCAGGAAGTCGACGGACCTGCCCGCGCCGGTGTCCACGATGTCGACCGCGCTGAACAGCACCAGCAGCAGCGTCGGAATGATCACTGTCAGGAGCAGCTGCTCGCCGTTGCGCAGCAGCATCCGCGTCTCCAGCGCGGCCTGCGTGCCGATCATGCGGGGCAGTGGGGCGGCACCGGGCCGCGGGGCGTACGTACCGGCGCTCATGCGCGCAGCTCCTTGCCGGTCAGTTCCAGGAAGACGTCCTCCAGGGTGTGGCGCTCGACGGCGATGCCGTCCGGCATCACGCCGTGCTGTGCGCACCAGGAGGTGACGGTGGCCAGCAGCTGCGGATCGACCTGGCCGGTGATGCGGTACGCGCCGGTGATGAGCTCGGCCGCCTGCGTGCCGTCGGGCAGCGCCTTCAGCAGCGAACCGAGGTCGAGGCCCGGGCGGCCGGTGAAGCGCAGGGTGTTCTCGGCGCCGCCGCGGCAGAGCGTCTCCGGGCTGCCCTGGGCGATGACCCGGCCCGCGTCGACGATGGCGACATCGTCGGCGAGCTCCGCGGCCTCGTCCATGAAGTGGGTGGTGAGGACCACCGACACTCCGTCGGAGCGCAGCTCCCGTACGAGATCCCAGGTGGAGCGGCGGGCCTGCGGATCGAGGCCCGCGGTCGGCTCGTCCAGGAACACCAGCTCGGGGCGGCCGACGACGGCCATCGCCAGGGCGAGCCGCTGCTGCTGGCCGCCGGACAGCCGCCGGTAGGTCGTACGGCCGCAGCTGCCGAGGCCGAGGCGCTCGATCAGGGCGTCGACGTCGAGCGGGTGGGCGTGGAGTTTCGCCATGTGGCGGAGCATCTCGTCGGCGCGTGCTCCGGAGTGCACACCACCCGACTGCAGCATCACGCCGATCCGGGGCCGGAGCGCGGCCGCGTCGGCGACCGGGTCGAGGCCGAGGACGCGCACGGTGCCCGCGTCGGGCCGGCGGTAGCCCTCGCAGGTCTCGATCGTGGTGGTCTTGCCGGCGCCGTTGGGGCCGAGGACGGCGGTGACCGCACCGGTGCGTACGCCCAGGTCGAGGCCGTCCACCGCGGTTTTGGTGCCGTACCGCTTCACCAGGCCACGGATCTGCACGACCGGCTCGTTCTTCATGGCCGGTAAGTCTAGGCAGCGGTCCGGCGGGCGAGTCCCCCGGGGCCGGATTAGGTAACCCTAAGTGACGAACTCCACCATTGATCGTTTCGGACCGTGGTTGTCAGGGCCGGAGGAATTACGCAACAATGGCGTTGTGAAATACCAGGGCGAGGCTCCGCAGGAGGAACTCGCGACCGGCGAGCGCTCGACGCGCAACCGGGTCGCGCGCTCCATCCTGGACCATGGCCCGTCCACCGTCGCCGACCTGGCGAAGCGCCTCGGGCTGACCCAGGCCGCCGTCCGCCGCCATCTCGACGCCCTCGTCTCCGACGCTGTCGTCGAGGCCCGCGAACAGCGGGTGTACGGGGCGCGGACTCGCGGCCGCCCGGCCAAGGTGTTCGCTCTGACCGACTGTGGCCGGGACGCCTTCGACCAGTCGTACGACAAGCTTGCCGCCGACGCTCTCCGCTGGATCGCCGAGACCTCGGGCGACGAAGCGGTCGTCGCCTTCGTCCGCGCCAGGGCCGCCGCGCAGGCGGTGGTCTACCGCAAGGCGATGGACGCGGCGGACCCCGAGCGGCGCACAGAGGCGCTGGCCAGGGCCTTGTCCGCCGACGGGTACGCTGCTACGGCGCGAAGTGCGCCGGGCCCTCAGCAGGGCGAGCAGCTGTGCCAGCACCACTGCCCGGTCGCACATGTCGCCGAGCAGTTCCCGCAGCTGTGCGAGGCGGAGACGGAGATCTTCTCCAGCCTGCTCGGGACCCATGTGCAGCGTCTGGCCACCATCGCCCACGGCGACGGGGTGTGCACGACGTTCGTACCGCGTGGCGGACCCGCAACCGCACAGACCACCACATCAGCATCTGCAAACACGGCCGGGAGGAACCCCGCATGACGCTCCCCACGGAGACTGCCCACCCTGAGCTCGAGGGTCTGGGTACGTACGAATTCGGCTGGGCCGACTCCGACGCGGCAGGCGCGGCGGCCAAGCGTGGCCTCTCCGAGGCTGTCGTACGCGACATCTCGGCCAAGAAGAACGAGCCCGGGTGGATGCTGAAGCTCCGCCTCAAGGGCCTGCGTCTGTTCGACAAGAAGCCCATGCCGAACTGGGGCTCGGACCTGTCGGGCATCGACTTCGACAACATCAAGTACTTCGTGCGGTCCACCGAGAAGCAGGCGGAGTCCTGGGAGGACCTGCCCGAGGACATCAAGAACACGTACGACAAGCTCGGCATCCCGGAGGCGGAGAAGCAGCGCCTGGTCGCCGGTGTCGCCGCGCAGTACGAGTCCGAGGTCGTCTACCACCAGATCCGTGAGGACCTGGAGGAGCAGGGCGTCATCTTCCTCGACACGGACACCGCGCTGAAGGAGCACCCGGAGCTCTTCAAGGAGTACTTCGGCACCGTCATCCCGGTCGGCGACAACAAGTTCGCCTCGCTGAACTCGGCCGTGTGGTCCGGCGGCTCGTTCATCTACGTGCCGAAGGGTGTCCGCGTCGACATCCCGCTGCAGGCCTACTTCCGCATCAACACGGAGAACATGGGCCAGTTCGAGCGGACGCTGATCATCGTCGACGAGGACGCCTACGTCCACTACGTCGAGGGCTGCACCGCACCGATCTACTCCTCGGACTCGCTGCACTCCGCCGTCGTCGAGATCATCGTGAAGAAGGGCGGCCGCTGCCGCTACACGACGATCCAGAACTGGTCGAACAACGTCTACAACCTGGTCACCAAGCGCGCCGTGGCATACGAGGGCGCGACCATGGAGTGGGTCGACGGCAACATCGGCTCCAAGGTCACCATGAAGTACCCGGCCGTCTACCTGATGGGCGAGCACGCCAAGGGCGAGACGCTCTCCATCGCCTTCGCGGGCGAGGGCCAGCACCAGGACGCCGGATCCAAGATGGTCCACATGGCGCCGAACACCTCCTCCAACATCGTCTCCAAGTCGGTGGCGCGAGGCGGCGGCCGTACCTCGTACCGCGGTCTGGTCGAGATCGGCGAGGGCGCCGCGGGCTCCAAGTCCAACGTGCTGTGCGACGCGCTCCTGGTCGACACGATCTCCCGCTCCGACACATACCCGTACGTGGACGTCCGCGAGGACGACGTGTCCATGGGCCACGAGGCCACCGTCTCCAAGGTCTCCGAGGACCAGCTCTTCTACCTGATGAGCCGCGGTCTGACCGAGTTCGAGGCCATGGCCATGATCGTGCGTGGCTTCGTCGAGCCGATCGCGCGCGAGCTGCCCATGGAGTACGCGCTTGAACTCAACCGGCTGATCGAGCTGCAGATGGAGGGTTCGGTCGGCTAGCACAGCCTGACGACCGAATCCCCCGACTTTTGACAGAGAAAGCGAGCACTACGACAGCCATGGCTGAGGCTCAGAACATTCCGGCGGGGTCCACCACCACCGGGTCCATCGCGGTGGCCGCCGAGTCGACCGTCGCCACGCGCATGAGCGCGCCCCCGTCCTTCGACGTAGCGGACTTCCCGGTCCCGCACGGCCGCGAGGAGGAGTGGCGGTTCACGCCGCTGGAGCGGCTGCGCGGGCTGCACGACGGCACGGCCGTCGCGACCGGTGGCGCCGTCAAGTTTGTGGTGGAGGCCCCCGAGGGCGTCACCGTCGAGACCGTCGGCCGTGACGACGCCCGGCTCGGCCGGGCCGGCACCCCGGTGGACCGCGTCGCCGCCCAGGCGTACTCGTCCTTCGAGCAGGCCTCGGTCATCACGGTCGCCAAGGAGGCCGTGCTTCCCGAGCCGATCCGGATGGCCGTGCACGGCGAGGGCGGTGTGGCCTACGCCCACCAGGTCGTCGAGCTGGGAGCCTTCGCCGAGGCGGTCATCGTCATCGACCACACCGGCGACGCGATCGTCGCGGGCAACGTCGAGTACGTCCTCGGTGACGGCGCGAAGCTCACGGTCGTCTCCGTCCAGGACTGGGACGACACCGCCGTCCACGCCGCCCAGCACAACGCGCTGATCGGCCGGGACGCCACCTTCAAGTCGATCGTCGTCACCTTCGGCGGCGACCTGGTCAGGCTGCACCCGCGGGTCTCCTACGCGGGCACCGGCGGCGAGGCCGAGCTCTTCGGTCTGTACTTCACAGACAAGGGCCAGCACCAGGAGCACCGCCTCCTGGTCGACCACAACACCCCGCACTGCAAGTCCAACGCCGTCTACAAGGGCGCGCTTCAGGGTCAGGACGCGCACGCCGTATGGATCGGTGACGTCCTCATCCAGGCCAAGGCCGAGGGCACCGACACGTACGAGATGAACCGCAACCTGGTTCTCACGGACGGGGCGCGGGTCGACTCCGTGCCGAACCTGGAGATCGAGACCGGCGAGATCGTCGGCGCCGGTCACGCCTCCGCGACCGGCCGCTTCGACGACGAGCAGCTCTTCTACCTGATGTCCCGCGGCATCCCGGCCGAGGAGGCCCGCCGACTCGTCGTGCGCGGCTTCTTCGCCGAACTCGTCCAGCAGATCGGTCTGCCGGACGTCGAGGCCCGTCTGCTCGACAAGATCGAGGCCGAGCTGAAGGCTTCCGTCTGATGGCCTTCGTCAAAGTCTGTGCGCTGAGCGAGCTGGAGGAGGACACCCCGAAGCGGGTGGAGCTCGACGGTACGCCGGTGTCCCTGGTCCGCACCGAGGGCGAGGTGTTCGCGATCAACGACATCTGTTCGCACGCGAACGTCTCACTGTCCGAGGGAGAGGTCGAGGACTGCATGATCGAGTGCTGGCTGCACGGCTCCAGCTTCGACCTGCGCACCGGCAAGCCGTCCGGCCTTCCCGCGACGCGCCCCGTCCCCGTATACCCCGTCAAGATCGAAGGGGACGATGTGCTCGTCTCCGTCACCCAGGAGTCCTGAGTCACCCATGGCAACGCTTGAAATCCGCGACCTGCACGTCTCCGTCGAGGCCGACCACGCCACGAAGGAGATCCTCAAGGGCGTCGACCTGATCGTGAAGCAGGGCGAGACCCACGCCATCATGGGCCCCAACGGGTCCGGCAAGTCGACCCTCGCGTACTCCCTCGCGGGTCACCCCAAGTACACGATCACCAGCGGTACGGTGACCCTGGACGGCGAGGACGTCCTGGCGATGACCGTCGACGAGCGCGCCCGCGCCGGCCTCTTCCTGGCCATGCAGTACCCGGTCGAGATCCCGGGTGTCTCGGTCTCCAACTTCCTGCGTACCTCCGCCACCGCCGTCCGCGGCGAGGCGCCCAAGCTGCGTACCTGGGTGAAGGAGGTCAAGGAGACGATGGCCGACCTCCAGATGGACCCGGCGTTCGCCGAGCGCAACGTCAACGAGGGCTTCTCCGGCGGTGAGAAGAAGCGCCACGAGATCCTTCAGCTGGAGCTCCTCAAGCCGAAGGTCGCGATCCTCGACGAGACCGACTCCGGCCTGGACGTCGACGCCCTGCGCGTCGTCTCCGAGGGCGTCAACCGGGTCCGCGAGAGCGGCGAGGTCGGCACGCTGCTGATCACGCACTACACGCGGATCCTCCGTTACATCAAGCCCGACTTCGTGCACGTCTTCGCCAACGGCCGTATTGCCGAGTCCGGCGGCGCCGAGCTCGCCGACAAGCTGGAGAACGAGGGCTACGAGGCATATGTGAAGGGTGGCGCTTCCGCGTGACACAGCTGCCGGGCCTCCTCGACACCGAGGCGATCCGCAAGGACTTCCCCCTGCTGGATCGTACGGTCCATGACGGGAAGAAGATCGTTTATCTGGACAGTGCGGCGACTTCGCAGAAGCCGCGCCAGGTGCTCGACGCTCTCAATGAGTACTACGAGCGGCACAACGCCAACGTCCACCGCGGTGTGTACACGATCGCGGAGGAGGCCACGGCGCTGTATGAAGGCGCCCGTGACAAGGTCGCCGCGTTCATCAACGCGCCGAGCCGCAACGAGGTGATCTTCACCAAGAACGCCTCCGAGTCGCTCAACCTCGTGGCCAACATGCTCGGCTGGGCCGACGAGCCCTACCGGGTGGACCACGAGACCGAGATCGTCACCACGGAGATGGAGCACCACTCCAACATCGTGCCGTGGCAGCTGCTCTCGCAGCGCACCGGCGCGAAGCTGAAGTGGTTCGGCATCACCGACGACGGCCGCCTCGACCTGTCCAACATCGACGAGATCATCACGGAGAAGACGAAGATCGTCTCCTTCACGCTGGTCTCCAACATCATGGGCACGATCAACCCGGTCGAGAAGATCATCCGCCGCGCCCAGCAGGTCGGCGCGCTGGTCTGCATCGACGCCTCGCAGGCCGCCCCGCACATGGTGCTCGACGTGCAGGCGCTGCAGGCCGACTTCGTGGCCTTCACCGGTCACAAGATGGTCGGCCCGACCGGCATCGGTGTGCTCTGGGGCCGCCACGAGCTGCTGGAGGACCTGCCGCCGTTCCTCGGTGGTGGCGAGATGATCGAGACCGTGTCGATGCACTCGTCGACGTACGCCCCGGCGCCGCACAAGTTCGAGGCGGGTACGCCCCCGATCGCGCAGGCCGTCGGCCTCGGCGCGGCCGTGGACTACCTCTCGGCGATCGGCATGGACAAGATCTTCCAGCACGAGCACGCGATCACCGAGTACGCGGTGAAGCGTCTCCTGGAGGTCCCGGACCTCAGGATCATCGGTCCGGCCACCGCGGAGGACCGCGGCGCCACGATCTCGTTCACGCTCGGCGACATCCACCCGCACGACGTGGGCCAGGTACTCGACGAGCAGGGCATCGCGGTCCGGGTCGGACACCACTGCGCGCGGCCGGTCTGCCTGCGGTACGGAATTCCTGCGACGACGCGAGCGTCGTTCTATCTGTACTCCACGCCTGCCGAGGTCGACGCCCTGGTGGACGGTCTGGAGCACGTACGGAACTTCTTCGGCTGAGGGTTGACTGGTGAAGCTTGATTCGATGTACCAGGAAGTGATCCTGGACCACTACAAGCACCCCCATGGGCGCGGCCTGCGGGACGGCGACGCCGAGGTGCACCACGTCAACCCGACGTGCGGCGACGAGATCACACTCCGGGTGAAGTACGACGGCGAGACCATCACCGATGTGTCGTACGAGGGTCAGGGCTGCTCCATCAGCCAGGCCTCCGCCTCCGTGCTGAACGAGCTGCTGGTCGGCAAGGAGCTGGGCGACGCGCAGAAGATCCAGGAGACCTTCCTGGAGCTGATGCACTCGAAGGGCCAGCTGGAGCCGGACGACGCGATGGAGGAGGTGCTGGAGGACGCGGTCGCGTTCGCCGGTGTCTCGAAGTACCCGGCCCGGGTCAAGTGCGCGCTGCTGAGCTGGATGGCGTGGAAGGATGCGACGGCGCAGGCGCTGTCCGAAGGGAAGACGGCATGAGCGACAACGAGACTCTCACCACCAAGCCGGCCTCCGAGGAGGAGGTCCGCGAGGCCCTGTACGACGTCGTCGACCCCGAGCTGGGCATCGACGTCGTCAACCTGGGCCTGATCTACGGCATTCACATCGACGACGCCAACATCGCCACCCTCGACATGACGCTGACGTCCGCGGCCTGCCCGCTGACCGATGTCATCGAGGACCAGGCGAAGTCCGCGACCGACGGCATCGTCAGTGAGCTGCGGATCAACTGGGTCTGGATGCCGCCGTGGGGCCCGGACAAGATCACGGACGACGGGCGCGAGCAGCTGCGCGCGCTCGGCTTCAACGTCTGAGCCATGTGCATGGCCGAACGGCCCCCGGCTTCTGCCGGGGGCCGTTCGGCGTTGTTCGTCTGCTGGACGCACGGTGTGGGTCCGCCGTTGGCGCGGGAACCGGACCCTACTCCTCGACATCACGCCGACGAGAGGCACCCTGTGCTGCATCAGCTTTCGCTCCGGAATCGCCGGGCGGCCGCCGCCGCGACCGGCGTTCTTGTGCTGACCGCCCTGGGGGTCAACACCCCCGCGCACGCCGTGAGTTACGGGACCCCGACGATCACTCTGTCGGCTGCCTACCTCTCCGGCGCCGTCGGAGCGACCGGCGACCCCGTGATCACCGTCACCGTCGCGCAGAGCGGCGCCGATGTCACCGCGCTCGGCGTGGCGGCGTCCGCCAGCTCCAAGTCGTCCGTCGCCGGAACCGGTGATGTGACCGTGACAGGGGCCGGCGCCACCCGGCAGCTCTCGGTCGCCGCGCACACGCGGGGCTACACGGACCTCACGATCAAGGTCACCGGGCTCGGCGGCAAGACCGCCACCAAGACGCTGCACTACGCCGCGTCCGCCGCTGTGCAGAACTCCGCCGACACGCGCTACCTCACCGGGTCCTCGGACGCCTCGGCCGCCGTCGATGTCGGCGGCGGTTATGCGGTGGTGGCCGACGACGAGTCCAACACGCTGCGACTGTACAGCCGTTCGGCATCCGGTGCGCCCGTGAGGAGCTGGGACGTCGGCTCGGCGCTCGGGGCGGACAAGGAGATCGACATCGAGGGCGCGACCCGGGTCGGGAACACCGTCTACTGGACCGGTTCGCTCGGCAACAACAAGGACGGCGAGTACAAGTCCGACCGCAACACCGTCTTCACCACGACGGTGACCGGGTCGGGCGCCGCCACCCAGCTGACGGTCGGCGGCTCGTACAAGAAGCTCCGGGACGACCTCGTCGCCTGGGACAAGGCGAACGGTAACCGGTACGGCTTCGCCGCCGGTACGGCGAGCGGTCACGTGCCCAAGCAGATCGACGGGTTCAACATCGAGGGTCTGGAGTTCGCACCCGGCTCGGCCACCACGGCGTACCTCGGCTTCCGGGCGCCGCTCGTCCCGCCGAAGGAGGGCGGCAAGGCGCTGATCGTGCCCGTCACCAACTTCGACAAGGTGGCCGGGAGCGGGGCGAAGGCGGCCATCGGCACGCCGATCGAGCTGGACCTCGGCGGGCTCAGCATCCGGGACATCCGGAAGAACGCCGCCGACCAGTATCTGATCGTGGCCGGCTCCTGGGCCGCCGACGACAACTCCGACCCCTACGCGCTCTACTCGTGGGACGGTGTCGCCGGACACGCGCCGGTCAAGCGGGCCGATCTGCCGACCGCGGACCCGGGCGGCTGGGAGGCCGTCGTCGACGTGCCGGACCTGACGGTGCCCGGCGCGCGGGCGCAGCTGATCACGGACGCCGGCTCTGCCGATCTGTACGGGGACGGCACGGAGGCGAAGGACCTCGACCACGCCGAGTGGAAGAAGTCCCGGTCCGTCTGGTTCACCGTCAGCAGCTGACGTACGGGCGCGGCTTCGCGTTATTTCATGGCGAACGGCCATGACCGCCGGGCAGACTGGCGGTCATGGCCGTTTCCTTTTACTCCATTGTCGTCGACGCCCACGATCTGCCGTCGCAGGCCCGGTTCTGGTGCCGGGTGCTCGACTGGAAGGTGCTCTTCGAAGCCGACGACGAAATCGTCATCGGCGCCCACAAGAACGCAGTGCCCGGCATCACCTTCGTCCCCGTACCGGGGGAGAAGGCGGTCAAGAACCGGCTGCACATCGATCTCGCCCCCGACGACCTGGCCGTGGAGGTCGCGCGGATCATCGGCCTCGGGGCCACCCGGCTGGACATCGGCCAGGGCGCCGATGCGAGCTGGGTGGTGCTGGCGGACCCCGAGGGGAACGAATTCTGTGTGCTGAGTCCGAAGAACTCGCTCATCGACTGAGAGCCGCCTGTACCCGAACCCGGGCCGGGCCCGTGTTCACGGGCCCGGCCCGCGCTCACGGGCCGAACTGTGGGGGTACGGCAGCGGCTTCGGCGAGCACCGGGCCCAGGTTCTCGTTGCGCATCCGGCGGTCGACGTAGAGCAGCCCGGTCACCAGCTGCGGGAACGTCGCCGAGACGAGCTGGCCGACCAGCTGGCCCAGCAGCGTCGCCACCAGGTAGCCGCTCATGGCGACAACGACCGCCGTCGGATTCGGGTCGGAGCCCAGGCTCTCCATGCCGATCATGCCGGGGAACATACCGAGGACCGAGAACGGAATCTGGATGATGTAGCTCGCCACGGCCGCCATGACGAAGGCCAGCAGCGAGATGCCGAAGATCCGCCACCAGTCGCCGCGCACCAGCTGCGACGAGCGGCGCAGGGCGGCGACCGGGCGCTGCCCCTCGAAGACCGCGGCCGCGGGGGCCAGTGAGAACTTCACCCAGAGCCAGGTCGCCAGCGGGGCGGTGGCCAGAGCCCCCAGGACGCCCACCGCGATCGCCACCCCGCCACCGGATCCGCCGTCCAGGGTGATGAAGGCGATCATCATGGCGATGAAGGCGACCATCACGAGCACCACCGGGATCGCCGCGACCAGGGAGGTCAGGAAGACCGTGCCGATCACGGCCGGGACCCGCGCCCAGGCCCGGCGCCAGATGATGCCGAATGTGGTCGGCCGGCCCAGCACCGCGTCCTGCAGAACCGCCGGAACCGTGGCGTACATCATCGCCGTGCCGATGATCAGCGCCAGGATGGCCACCAGCCAGACGGCGCCGAAGGCGATCACCAGCGGCACGATGTCCTCCGTGCGCGGGCTCTCCTCCGAGGAGAGTTCGATGACCCGGCGCAGAGGGTCACTGACCGCGGAGTACGCGATCGTGACCGCCACCCCGAGCATGACCAGCGCCCCGCCGTACACGGTCGCGCCCACGCCGAACAGCTGCTTCCAGTAGCGGCCCATCGTGGAGAAGGCTCCGCCGAGTATGTCCCCGAGGCTGAGGGGCCGGAGCGGTATCACCCCGGGCTTCGGCGGCGGCATCCATCCGCCACCCCATCCCGGTGGCCCGGGAGGCCCCCCGTACGGCGCTCCTCCGTACGGTGCGCCGCCCCCGGGCACACCGCCGCCCCACCCTGCGTCCTGCGCCACTGCTGCTCCGTTGTCTGTTGTCGATTCCGTGTGCTGGTCGGGACACCGTAGCGGTCCGGACCCGGGAGCGGATCCCGGCCGGTGGCACCAACCGCCGCGAGCCGGGGGTCCCGGGTCCGGCCGACCGTTGTGTACAGATGTACGCAACGATGCGTACACTCGTACGCATGGGATACGGACTGCTGGCCGCGGCCATCGCGGCGGAGGTGGCCGGGACGACGGCCATGAAGTACAGCGAGGGCTTCACCCGGCTGTGGCCCTCGCTCATCACCGTCGCCGGCTATCTGCTGGCCTTCTCGCTGCTCGCACAGACCCTGAAGACACTCTCCATGGGTACCGCCTACGCCATCTGGGCCGGGATCGGCACGGCCGCGGTCGCCGTCATAGGGGTCCTGTTCATGGGTGAGTCCGGCAACCCGGTCAAGGTGGCGGGCATCGCCCTGGTCATCGCCGGTGTGGTGGTGCTCAACCTGGGCGGAGCCCACTGATGGCCCGCCGTTACGACCCCGAGCGCCGAGGCCGCATCATCGACGCGGCGATCCGGGTGGTCGGCGCCAAGGGCATCGCGGGGCTCAGCCACCGCTCCGTCGCCGCCGAGGCCGATGTGCCGCTCGGCTCGACGACGTATCACTTCGCCTCGCTCGACGAGCTGCTGATCGCCGCACTGCACCGGTCGAACGAGAACTTCGCCCGCGCCATGCGGGAGAGCGAGGCGCTCCTCGCGCCGGACGCGGACCTCGCCGAGGAGCTGGCCCGGCTGCTGGGGGAGTGGTTCTCCGGCGGGCGCGGGCGACTGGAGCTGGAGTACGAGCTGTATCTCGCGGCGCTGCGCCGGCCCGCGCTGCGGCCCGTCGCCGCCGAGTGGACGGACGGCACTGCCGAGCTGCTCGCCGGACGCACCGACCCAGCCACCGCGCGGGCGCTGATCGCACTGATGGACGGGATCTGCCTGCAGGTGCTGCTGACGGGCGGGACGTACGACGCGGCGTACGCGCGGGAGATGCTGGCCCGGCTCATCGGCTGACCCGGGCCGGTCGCCCGGGGGCCGGGCAGGGCAGTTCCGGGCCGGGTGGGCATCGGCGCATCGCTCATCGGCCGACCGGGGCGACCGGCCGGTTCAGCCGCCGACCGCCGTGAGTGCCGCCCGGACGCTCGCCTCGATGTCCGTGATCGGATACAGCGCCTCGCGGACCGTCCGGTCCCGGTCCACCACCAGCGTCAGCCGCTTCAGCCGGCTGACCCCCGCGACCCGGAACGTCGGCAGGCGCAGCGCTGCCGTCAGCTCCAGCTCCGCGTCGGACAGCAGCGGGAAGCGCAGTCCCTCCGCATCCGCGAACGCCCGCTGTTCGTCCGGGCGCTGGGCGGAGACCCCGTGCACACTCGCGCCCGCCGCGGTGAACTCGGCCAACTGGTCGCGGTACGTGCAGGATTCGAGGGTGCAGCCGATGGTGCCCGGGATCTCGGCCCAGCCCGGCGGGTAGGCGTCCCGGCGGGCGTACGCGCCGGGGAAGCAGTACAGGACGGTGTACGGGGTGTCGGCAACGGGGTCGCGCAACACGCCGTCGTAGTCGAGAAGTTGCAGCTCCGGCAGGCGGGTGCCCACCAGGGCGTGCACCCGCGCCGCCTCCTTGGAGGTCTCCGTGGCCGTCGCCATCGTCTCTCCGTCTCCCATCACCCAGGTGTCGCCCCAGTCCTGGAGCGCGATCAACGCCGGCAGCAGCGCGCGGCCGCGCGGGGTGAGCCGGTACTCGTACCGGACCGGGCGGTCCTGGTAGGGATCCCGGGACAGCACGCCGGCGTCGACCAGCAGCCGCAGCCGCTCGGTGAGCACCTTGCGGGACATGCCCAGCTCGTGCTGGAGCGCGTCGAAGCGGTGCACCCCGCGCGCGGTGTCGCGCACGATCAGCAGGGTCCACCAGTCGCCGACGACATCGAGGGCCTGGGCGATCGCGCAGTCGGCGTCGGCCAGGCTGGTGCGCTGCGGCATTGCTTGGTCTTCTTCCGTTCTTTCCCGGGTCGGCCATGGCTGGATTGACCTGTGGAAAGCATGCTGTCATAGTCCGTTCCCAAAAGGAACTCACTCGGAGGGTGCTGCGGATGGGGATGCTGCGGAGCGTGCCGCGGACAGTGCGGCTGCTGGCCTTCGGCGCCTTCCTCAATGGAGTCGTCAGCTTCACCTTCATCTATCTCTTCGTCTATCTGACCGGACCGCGCGGACTGACCGTCCCGCAGGCCGGAGTCATCGCGGGGATCGGCGGCATCGGTCTGGTCGCGGGGAACTTCACCGGCGGCTGGTTCGGCGACCACCACGGCCACCGCCGGATGCTCCTCGCGGGCGCGCTGGTGAGCGGCGCGGCGCTCGTCACCCTGCCGGTCCTGCCGGTCGCGGCGATGTACGGGGTGCTGCCGCTCGCGCAGTACGCGGCCGGCGTCGTACGCGCCGCCAACTCCGCACTCGTCGCCGTCTCCGTCCCCGAGGGCGGCCGGCGCCAGAGCTTCGCTGTGATGCGCGCCGCCGGCAACGCGGGCTTCACCGTCGGCCCGCCGCTCGGCGGGCTGATCGCCGCCCACTTCTCGTACGCATGGCTGTTCGTCGTCGACGGCCTCGGGACGCTGCTCTTCGCCGTGTACGCATCGAAGGTGCTCCCGGCGCGCGGCACCGTGCACACCCGGCCGGCCCACCACCCCGACGCACCCGGGCTCTGGCGGGAGCTGCGGGCCAGGCCCGCCGTGCCGGTACTGCTCGCCGCGATCCTCTGCGTCGACCTCGTCTACCGGCAGCAGTACTCGACCCTGCCCGTCTTCCTCGCCGATCACGGCCGCAGCACCCAGTTCTACGGCTGGCTGCTCGCGATCAACGGCGGCGTCATCCTCTGCCTCGAACTCCCCGTGACTCACGCGCTGCGCCGACGGGCGCCGCTGAGCATCGTCGGCACCGGGCTGGTGCTGGTGGGGCTGGGGTTTGCGCTACTGATCCCGGGGGCCGGGGTGCCGTTCGCCGTGACCATGATGGCGTCGGTGACCGCGGGCGAGATCCTCTACAAGACCACCGCCACGGCCTACGTCGCCGACCAGGCGCCCGCCCATGCGCAGGGCCGCTTCCAGAGCCTGTATGCAGGCGCCTCCATCAGCGGGCAGGTGCTGGCGCCACCGCTCGGCGGCGCGCTCTACACCACCGCGCCGGGGCTGCTCTGGCCGGCCTGTGCGGTGCTGGCGGGCGGCGCGGGCCTTGCGGTGCTGACGGCGCGGCGACTGAGGGGGCCCGGGCCGGGGTCCGTGCAGGGGCCGGTACGCGATGCGCCTGCCGGGCGGGCGCCACCCGTACGGCAGGCGCAGTCCGGGTGACCGGATCGTCCGGGGCCGGCGGGCGTGCGGCGACCATCCGACGAGACCGGTTGGCTCCGGCGGGGCCTCGCCGGTTAGGTTTCGTGTCATGACCGACACGACTTCTCGCACCACCGGCGCCGTCGCCGCCGGCCTCGCCACCATCGCCGGCGACGGTTCCGTTCTCGACACCTGGTTCCCTGCCCCCGCGCTCACCGCCGGGCCCGGCCCGGTCGGAACCGAACGGCTCACCCCCGACCTCGCCGTGAACCTGCTCGGTGAGGGCGCGGCCAAGGCCATCGGCGTGGACGCCCGCCGTGGTGTCGAGATCGTCGCCGTCCGTACGGTCATCGCCTCGCTCGACGACAAGCCGCTCGATGCGCACGACGCGTACCTGCGTCTGCACCTCCTCTCGCACCGCCTCGTCCAGCCGCACGGCCAGAACCTGGACGGTGTCTTCGGCCTCCTCGCCAACGTCGCCTGGACGTCGCTCGGTCCGGTCGCCGTCGACGAACTGGAGAAGGTGCGGCTGAACGCCCGCGCCGACGGCCTGCACCTCCAGGTCACCTCGGTCGACAAGTTCCCCCGGATGACGGACTACGTCGCACCGAAGGGTGTCCGGATCGCCGACGCCGACCGGGTCAGGCTCGGCGCACACCTCGCCGCCGGTACGACCGTCATGCACGAGGGCTTCGTCAACTTCAACGCCGGCACGCTCGGCACGTCGATGGTCGAGGGCCGCATCTCCGCGGGCGTCGTCGTCGGTGACGGCTCCGACATCGGCGGCGGCGCCTCCACGATGGGCACGCTCTCCGGCGGCGGCAAGGAGCGCATCGTCATCGGTGAGCGCTGCCTGATCGGCGCCGAGGCCGGCGTCGGGATCGCGCTCGGCGACGAGTGCGTCGTCGAGGCCGGCCTCTATGTCACCGCCGGTACGCGCATCACGCTGCCGGACGGCCAGATCGTCAAGGCGCGCGAGCTCTCCGGTGCCTCGAACATCCTCTTCCGCCGAAACTCGGTCACCGGCGCCGTCGAGGCCCGCCCGAACAACGCGGTGTGGGACGGCCTCAACGATGTCCTGCACAGCCACAACTAGCTTGTAACGGCGAGGAGTTCCTCGTATGCCCGCCGCAGCCCGTCGGCCGCCTCGCGTCCGGCGGGCTGCAGCGGTTCCCGGACCGGGCCCGCGCCGAGCAGCGCCTTGGCCGTCACGGTGCCGGGCAGACCCGACGCCATCATCAGCTCGGCCAGCGGCAGCGTCAGCCGATTGAGCCGGGCGGCCTCCGCGGTGTCCCCGGCGTCGAACGCGTCGAGGACCGCCCGCAGTTGCCGGGGTGCCACATTGGCGACCGTGCTGACATAGCCCACCGCGCCCACCGCGTACAACGGCAGGTTGAGCTCCTCACAGCCCGAGTAGTACGCGAGCGAGGTCGCGCCGATCACCTTCGTCGAGCCGAGCAGGTCGTACGCGCAGTCCTTCACCGCCACGATGCGCGGGTGCTCGGCCAGCCGCGGCAGGGTTGCCGGCTCGATCCGGGTGCCGGTGCGGCCGGGGATGTCGTACAGCATCAGCGGAACGCCGGTCGCGTCGGCGACGCGCCGGAAGTGCGCCTCGACGGCGGCCTGAGGGGGCCTGCTGTAGTACGGCGTCACAACCAGCAGTCCGTCCGCGCCCGACTGCTCGGCCTGTTGCGCCAGCTCCACGGTGTGCCGGGTGTCCGCACTGCCGACCCCCGCGACGAGCGGCACGCCGTCGCCGACGGCCTCCCGGACCGCGCGCAGCAGTGCGGTCTTCTCTGCGTCGGTGGTGGTCGGGGACTCGCCGGTGGTGCCGCTGAGGACCAGGCCGTCGCAGCCGTCGGCGACGAGGTCGGCGGCATGCTTCCCGGCCGTGTCGAGGTCCAGGTCACCGTCGGCGGTGAACGGCGTGATCATGGCGCAGAGAGCGCGGCCGAAGGGGGCTGCGGATGCTGTCATGTCCGAAGTGTCGGATGGCGGGACCGTAAAGGTCTACTTAGTTTTTCTTGGGGTGAAGGGGAAGGAGCGCTCAACAGTGGTCGCGGCCAGGTCCGCGCTCTGGCATGATCGAACGCCTATGCGGCAGGCCGATCGGGGGCGGGTGCATGAGCGTGCGGGGACCGGCGGGTACGGGGAACGGGACGCGCGGCGCGGTGGCGGCCGTGTGCGTGGCAGGGGCGCTGGCCCTGTCGCTGTCGGGATGCGCCGGATTTCTTGTGCCGGCGGGCGAGGGGGAGCCGGGGCCGACGCCGAGCGTCTCGCGCACACCCGGCCGGGTGCATGCGGACACGTTGCAGCCGGGCGACCTGTCCACCGCCCCGCCCCCGGTGCGGCCACCCGCCGCAGGAGACGCGCACAGCCCCCAGCCCGCCCCGAGCAGCGCCACCCGGGCCGGCTGTCCGTCCTCCGGCGGCGTCGTGGACATGGGCGAGGTGCAGGCGGCGCTGGGCCACCGCGCCGTGGGGCTGACCCTCACCAACTGCGGCAGGAAGCCGTACCGGGTCGACGGCTACCCGTCCGTCCGGGCCCTGGACGACGAGGGCGAACCGCTGCCCGTCAAGGTGAACCCGGGCTCCTCGTACATGGGGACCGACCCGGGTCCGAAAGAGGTCATGCTGAAGCCGGGGGAGACGCTGCGCTCGCTGCTCGCCTGGGTCTCCACCCCGACCGGCGGCGACCTCGTCGAGGGTGACGCGCTGGAGATCGCACCGGCACCGGGGCTGGAGGCGCGCACGTTCCCGCTGGAGGGAAGCGACGTACGGCTGCTCGACGAGCTGAACATGACCGCCTGGCGTGCCGCGTCGCCCCAGTAGAGCCGGCAGGGCGGCTCAGAGGGCGAGCTTGAAACCTTCGTGGCTGCGGGCGAAGCCCAGCGACTCGTAGAACCGGTGCGCGTCCGTACGCCGCTTGCCGCTGGTCAGCTGTACCAGCGCGCACCCCCGCAGCCGGGCCCGGTCGACGGCCTGCTTCATCAGCTCCCGCCCCAGGCCACCGCCCCGCCGGTCGGCCCGGATCCGCACCGCCTCGATCAGCGCCCGCTCCTTGCCGCGCTTGCCGAGCCCCGGTATGTAGGTGGCCTGCAGGCAGCCCAGCACCGTGTCGCCGTCCGCCAGCACGAGCATCTCGTTGCGCGGATCGCCTTCGATATCGGCGAAGGCCTTCTCGTACGCCTCGTCGACCACGACCGAGGCCGGGTCGACGACCCGGTCCTCGTCGGCGAGGAGCGCGAGGACGGCGGGCAGGTCGGCGCGGGTGGCGGTGCGAAGGATCACCCACCGGAGTCTGGCACGGGCTCCTGAGCGCTCACGAACCGGATACCGGTGCGGTCGCTCGGCCGCCCGGCCTACGGCACAGGGCGCCCGCGAAACCGTTGATTGACCTCAAGCGCGCTTGACGTATCAGGGTGGTCGTCAGCGGCGCACCGCAGGGGTGCCCCGGTGAGGAGGGCCGTCATGAGCGTGCAGTTCGAGTGGCGCACATCGAGGCGCTCGCCGCTCCCGGCGACGGCATCGGGTCGAAGACGCCGTACTGGGAGCGGGTGCAGTCGTACCCGGGGGTGACCGGCGGTGGCGTGCACCGCTACACGCCCGCGCTCAGTCTGCGGGCGGGCGCGTAGCGGCCGAGGGCCGGGAGCCACGGACGGAAGAGCAGCACCCGTGGATCGAGGCGGCGGTGGTACGGGCGGACGGTGCGGGGGCAGCACGGGCTCCGGGGGCGTGGAAGGTGGCTGAGGGGGGGTGCCCATACCCGTCGATTCCTTGGCTGTGCAGGGCAGTTGTCGAGTTCCGTCGAGTGCCCGGCCGCTGTCCTTCGTATGAACCGGGTGGCATGGAGCGAAATACGTCTACGCTTGGTCGGCCTGGGACCGCTTCCCCCTGCGGGTCGGTCCGAGCCCGTACCCCCGTACGTCCGAGGAGAACCACCTGATGTCCGCAGAGCGCCCCACCCTGCCGCCGGTACGGCTGCACACCGAGGCGGAGCTGGCACGGGACGCGCTGGCCGCACCGCTGCTCGCCCGCGCCGTCCGGCTCGCCCGCTGGGCCGGACCCGCGACCCGGGTCGGCGCCGGCGGCGAGCTCGTCGAGGCGCAGCTGCCCGCGGCGGCCGAACGCCTGGGGCTGGCAGCGGACGAGGACGGTGCCGCGGAGGCCAGTGAGGCGTGGCGGCTCGCAGTCGACACGGGGCTCCTCGACGTCCACGACCCGGAGGGGGAGGACGACGGAGACGATGCCGAGGGGACCGTCAGCGCGGGGGAGAACCTGGGGCTGCTGACCGGCGGCTCCCCGCAGGACGTCCTCACGATCTGGCTCGACGGCCTGGAGGCCGTGCACGCCGACGCCACCGCACCCGTCCTGGACGACTTCGCCGATCTCGTCGGCGAGGACGGCTCGATCGACTTCGACTCCCTGGACTGGGACCCGGAGGCGGAAGCCGAATTCCTCGACGGCGTGCTCGGCAACCTGTATCTGCTCACGGTCGGCGACGGCAGGGAGGGCGAGGCACCCGTACCGCTGCCCGCACTCGCCGCGTCGATGATCGTGCCCGATGACATGGGCGAGCCCACCGACGATGTCCTGGAACAGGTGTCGGAGGCGATGATGCGCCTCGACGACCAGTTCCGGCTTCTCGAGCCGATCGGGATCGTCGCCTACCGGCCGGTGGACGAGGCACTGCTCGTCGAAGAGGGCGAGGAGGCCCAGCCGCCGGCCGACGACGAGGACGTCAGCCGGTACGGCATGGTGCGGCTGACCCCCCTCGGTCTGTACGGCATCCGGGCGCGGATGCTGGAGGCCGGCATCGACGCCCCGGCGATCGGCGATCTCGCGGACAAGGGCGCGGACACGCTCCTCGGCGGCATCGCGTACTACCCGGAGGCGGCGGCGCGCAGCGAGGTCGAGCTGTGGCTCGCCCGACGCGGCCCGGACGGGGCCGCGGCCGAACTGCTGGACGCGGCACGCGGCGCGGACCAGCAGGCTCCGCTACGCCGGCTCCATTGTCAGCAGGCGCTCGCCCTGGTCGGCGCGGAGGCGGAGCCCGCGGTCCGTGCGGTGCTCGACGACGCGGAACTGGGCGGCCTCGCCCGGGTCTGGCTCGCCGAGCGCGGCGCGACGGACGTGCCTCCGCCGCCGGAGTCGATGATCTTCTGGCTCGCCATCGACACGATCGCCGCCCAGCTGGAGGCGGACGGCGATCTGGACGAGCTCCAGGGGCTGGTCGAGGGACTCTCCGGCCAGCACAGCGGTTTCTTCGACGAGGCGTGGCGGGTGGCGCACCCGGCGACGGCGGACGTCCTGGAGGCGATGGGGCGGCTGCACAGCGACAAGAAGAAGGCGAAGGAAGCGCGGAAGGCGGCGTTCAAGGCGCGGTCGCGCTCGGGCGGCTGAGCGGGGCGGCCGGGCCGGGCTGTCGAGTCGGGCAGCCGAGCGAGGGCGGCGGTAGGGACTCTGTGAAGGTTCACAGAAAGGATGCCGCTTGAAGTCGCCCTCAGTTCAACTGGTGTTCGTGCAGGGGCGGGAGCGTGAGTCCGCAAACACCCGTCCCAGCAGCTCCAGGAGTTTCGTGATGCCCTTCACGCGCAGGGAATTCACCAAGCAGTCCGCCCTCACCGGCGCCGGCATCGCCCTGACCGGTACCGTCGCCGCCCTGGCTACCGCCCCTGGTGCCCTCGCCGCGCAGGAGTCCGGCCACGGCCACGACGACCACCACGGTAATGACCACGGACACGGTCACAGCGACGAGCCCGGCTACGGGCCGCTGGTCTCCGATCCGAAGGGCATCATCGCGCTGCCCGCCGGATTCTCGTACCGCATCATCACCCACAGCGGTGTCACCAAGCTGGAGTCCGGCGAGTACACCCCCTCCAACCACGACGGCACGGCCACCTTCGAGGGCCCGCGCGGCGTCACCCTGCTCGTCAACAACCACGAGCTGAGCGGCACCCGGGCCGGCTGGGAGCACCCCGTCCCGCTCGCCGAGGGCCTCGTCTACGACCCGATCGCCGCCGGTGGCTGCACCGTCGTCGAGACCCGCCGCGACGGCCGCACCGCCGAGTGGGTCGGTATCGCCGGTACGTCCACCAACTGCGCCGGTGGCGCCTCCCCGTGGGGCACCTGGCTCACCTGCGAGGAGACCGAGGACAAGGCCGGCAAGAACGGTCTGCTCAAGGACCACGGCTACGTCTTCGAGGTCGACCCGTACGACGAGCGCGCCAACCGCGACCCGCGCCCGATCAAGGCGTTCGGCCGGTACGCCCACGAGGCTGTCGTCATCGACCCCAAGCTCGGCCACGCCTACCTGACCGAGGACGCGGCCGGCCCCAACGGGCTGCTCTACCGCTGGGTTCCGCCGCACGACTTCAAGCACGGCCGCGGCAAGCTGCGCACGCTCGCCGACGACGCCGGTGTCCTCCAGGCCACCAAGTGCTTCGACAGGAGCGGCAAGTTCGTCGACGACCTGTCCCGCGCCACGAAGATCGGCACGGTGTACGGCGTGGACTGGGTCGACGTCGTCGACCGGGACGCCAAGACCGTCTCCGTGCGCAAGCAGTTCGGCGACCAGGACGTCACCCGCGCCCGCAAGCTCGAAGGCATGTGGTGGGGCGACGGCGGCGTCTACATCGTCTCCTCGTTCGCCCGTGGGGAGAGCCCCGTCCAGCACGACGGCCAGGTCTGGTTCTACGACCCGAAGCGCCGCACGCTGACGCTGAAGGTGCTCCTCGGCGTGAACGCCGACCCGTCGAAGGACGGTGCCTTCGACGGCCCGGACAACATCACCGTCTCGCCGTACGGCGGTCTGGTCATCGCCGAGGACGGCGAGGGCGTCCAGCACCTCTTCGGGGCGACGGAGAGCGGCCGCACTTACCCGATCGCGCGCAACGAGCTGAACGCGGGCACGGCCGAGGAGCCGGAGTACAGCGAGTTCACCGGTGTCACCTTCTCGCCCGACGGGAAGACGCTGTTCGCCAACATCCAGACGCCCGGCATCATGCTCGCCATCACCGGCCCGTGGAAGCGCCAGCCGAACCGGCACTGACGTACCGTCCGGACACCGCGGGAAAACCCGTCGCGCGTCCGGAGGCCGGTCTTCCAAGGTCCTGTCTGTGCCCAGGTGCGCAGGCAGGACCTACTTCCACTTTCATGGGGATGTCGCGGGTTCGAGTCCCGCCCGGACACGGCCGGGAACTCCCAGCTGCCCCTCCTCGGTGCGTGTGTATCAGGACAGTGTCGGGCACTGGTACTGCTCGTTCGTCGTTCCCGCCCAAGCCGAGCCGCTGCCCGCCACCGGCCGCGTGATCGGCATCGACTGGGGCGTGAAGGAAACGGCGACCACCACCAGCGAAGGCCACGACCTCCCGCACGCCGGGCACGGCAGGAAAGCCAAGGAGAAGTTGACCCGATACGACCGGATGATGGCCCGCCGCAAACCCGGCAAGGGACAGTCTGGATCGAAGGGCTACCGCGAAGCGAAGAAGCTCCGCGCCAAGGCATACAAGAAGGTCGCCCGGCAGCGGCAGGACACCGGCCGCAAGTGGGCCAAGAAGGTTGTGACAGACCACGACGCCCTGGCTGTGGAGGACTTCAAGCCGAAGTTCCTCGCCAAGACCACCATGGCCCGCAAGGCCACCGACGCCGCCATCGGCGCCACCAAGGCGGCCTTGATCGAGATGGGCCGCAAGCACGGACGGACGGTACACCTGGTACACCCCGCGCACACCACGATGGACTGCGCGCACTGTGGAGCGAGAGCCAAGCACGCACTGCCGCTGGGTGAGCGCATATACACCTGCACCCCCTCTGAAGGGAGGGGACCATTCAAGTACTACGGGGATGCCACCGGCCACCGAGGCCGTCCCGGCGAGTGTGCCCGTGTACACCTGGAATCTGGCCGGATACCGGGTCGGGCACGCCCCGTCCGGAAGCGAGAACCGCCACACCTTCGGGGGGGCTTTCAGACGTCGCATTCCGCATGGTGCCCCTGCTGGAGGCGGGGCGGGACGCCGACTGGCCCTGGAAAAGCTGATTACGAATACGGCATCAGTGGGCGCCCAGAAGCGGTCGGGCATGGCGTCGGGCGCCCCGGAGGCGCATACTCAAGGTAATGAAACAGTCAGCCGGATCCCGGCGTCACCTGCCTTCCAGTCCCTTCAACCGCCCGGCCCAGGCGGCCCCACCGGTCGAATGCTTCGATGTGGGCGACAGGGTGTCGCACGACCAGTTCGGACTCGGTCGAGTCCTTGCTGTCGAGGGCGACAACGACGCAGTGCTCATCGACTTCTCGGGGCGACAGGGGAGGATCCTGAGCCCGTACTCCAAGCTGACCAAGCTCTGAGAGGGACGACGAGCGTACGAAGCGTCCGTCCCGCACTCCCCTTCCGGGGCACCTGCAGATCCAGCAGGTGCCCCGGAAGCCATTTCAGGAGCCGGGCTCCAGGAGTGTACGGAGCGGCCTTCTACAGCGCCTGGGCTGCGGGCTTGACCATGCCGCGGACGGTGCGCGACTTCACGAAGTCGCCCATGGCTGTCATCTCCCACTCGCCGGAGAACTGCTTGACCAGCTTCGCCATCATCACGCCGGTCTGCGGTTCGGCGCCGGTCAGGTCGAAGCGGACCAGCTCCTCGCCGGAGGCCGCGTCGATCAGCCGGCAGTAGGCCTTGGCGACCTCGGTGAACTTCTGGCCGGTGAACGAGTTGACCGTGAAGACCAGCCCCGTCGCCTCCGGGGGGATCCGGCCGAGGTCCACGACGATCACCTCGTCGTCCCCCGCGCCCTCGCCCGTGAGGTTGTCGCCGGAGTGCTTGATCGCGCCGTTCAGGATGGAGAGCTTGCCGAAGTAGCAGCTGTCCAGGTGGTTCCGGTTGGGGCCGTAGGCGATCACCGAGGCGTCGAGGTCGATGTCCTTGCCGCGGAACGCGGGCTCCCAGCCCAGACCCATCTTGACCTGGGAGAGCAGCGGGCGGCCGCCCTTGACCAGGGACACTGTCTGGTTCTTCTGGAGGTTGACCCGGCCCTTGTCGAGGTTGATCTTGCCGGTACCGGCGGGCGCCGGAGCGGCGACGGGCGGGGCCGGCGGAGCGGCCGGGGCGGGGGGAGCGGCGATCCGCGCGTCCACAGGGGCGGCGGGCATCGGGGGTGCGACCGGGGCGGGCGGCGCGGCGGGCTCCTCGACCGAGACGCCGAAGTCCGTGGCGATGCCCGACAGCCCATTGGCGTAGCCCTGGCCGACCGCTCGGGCCTTCCAGGCGCCATTGCGCAGATAGACCTCGATGACCACGAGCGCCGTCTCGGCGCCGAGACCGGGCGGGGTGAAGGTGGCGAGCACACTGCCGTCGTCCGCGTTGCGCACGGTGGCGGTGGGCTCGATGCCCTGGAATGTCTGGCCCGCCGCGTCCGGGCTCGCCGTGACAACGATCTTCTCGATGCCGGGTGGCACTGCGGCGGTGTCCACCACGATCGCGTCCGGCGCGGTGCCGCCGCCGGAGCGGTAGGTCACGCCGGGGCCGGTGGGCTGGTTGTAGAAGATGAAGTCGTCGTCGGAACGCACCTTGCCGTCGGCGGTGAGCAGCAGGCCCGAGACGTCGAGCCGCACCGGGGCGGCGACGTCCACCGCCACGCGGGCGGCGGAGAGAGGGATGTTCGAGCCGGGGGTCATAGCGGTCATGCTCGGGGTAACGAACGACCCCGCTTTGCCGTTCCCTTACCTTCGGCCGCCTTCGGATACCTCGGGCGCGCCCCGTCAGGACGCGCCGAGCCGGGACGCGCCCCGGTCGGCATGCGCCTGGTCGGGCCGGTACGTGTCCCGTCAGTACGGCCAGGTCGGCGGATCGGTGACGAAGTGGCCGCCGAGGTGGGCGTGGTCCGGGTTGTCCGGGTCGAGTTCACCCTGGTCCGCGACGAGCCTCTCCGCGTACTGCTCGGAGTCGTCCTGCGGCTCGTACCCGAGCGACCGGGCCGTGGTCAGGTCCCACCACAGGCGGGTGTTGTCGGAGGAGCCGTAGACCACCGTGTGGCCTACCTCGTCGGCGGTGAGCGCCGCGTGGAAGAGCCGGGCGCCGTCGCCGGGGCTCATCCAGACCGACAGCATCCGTACGGACGTCGGTTCCATGAAGCAGGAGCCGATGCGCACGGAGACGGTCTCCAGGGCGTGCTTGTCCCAGTAGAGCTGGGCGAGGTCCTCGCCGAACGACTTGGAGAGGCCGTAGAAGGTGTCGGGGCGGCGCGGTGTGCCGATCGGGATCAGCGGGTCGCCGGGGAGGGGGCGCGGGGTGTAGCCGAGGGCGTGGTTGGAGGAGGCGAACACGATGCGCCGGACGCCCTCCTCGCGCGCGGCCTCGTAGAGGTTGTACGTCCCCTCGATGTTGGACCGCAGGATCTTGTCGAAGGAGGCTTCCAGTGAGATGCCCGCGAGGTGGATGATCGCGTCGACGCCGCGCACGGCCTCGCGCAGCGCCCCCTTGTCGCCGAGGTCGGCCGTGATCGCGTCCGGCTCACCCTCGATGGGGGTGACGTCGAAGAGGCGGAGCTCGTAGCCGTACGCGGGCAGCAGGCCGCGCATCAGGGTGCCGAGGCCGCCGGCGGCGCCGGTGAGCAGGACGGTGCGGGGAGCGGGCATTCGCTGATCTCCTCGGTACATACGCGCGACACATCAAATCCATGGACGACATTCACATGCATGGACAAACTAAGAAGTGAGGGTGTGGCGCGTCAAGTGGTGCGCACCTCGGGTGCAGGGGTGCCGGCTCCGTCCCGACGCTCCTCCATGGTGCAGGTACTCGTCTTGACCTGCCCCGCGCGGCTGCCTTAACTTGGTGGCGTTCATGAATATGGACACCGATCAGAATTGTGCACGCCTGAATCCGCTCAGGGAGCGCCCGTGACCTCAGCCCCCCTTGCCGCCCGACTCACCCATGTCGCCGGGCCGCTCTTCTTCCCCGTGACCGCCTATGGGCCGGACGGCGCCGTGGACCTCGATGCCTTCCGCGCGCATGTGCGCAGCGGCATCGATGCCGGTGCGGCCGCCGTCTTCGCCTGCTGCGGCACGGGCGAGTTCCACGCGCTGACGCCGGAGGAGTTCCGTCTCGTCGTCGCCGCGGCGGTCGAGGAGACCGCCGGGGAGGTGCCCGTCGTCGCGGGCGCCGGGTACGGCACGGCGCTCGCGATCCAGTACGCGAAGCTCGCCGAGGAAGCGGGCGCGGACGGGCTCCTCGCCATGCCGCCGTACCTGGTCTTCGCCGATCAGGAAGGGCTGCTCGCCCACTACACGGCGCTGGCCGCGGCCACCTCTCTGGAGACGATCGTCTACCAGCGCGACAACGCCGTCTTCACCCCGGAGACCGTCGTCGCCCTGGCCAGGACGCCCGGGATCATCGGTCTCAAGGACGGCTACGGCGACCTCGACCTGATGCAGCGCATTGTCAGCGCCGTCCGCACCGAGCTGCCCGGCCAGGACTTCCTGTACTTCAACGGGCTGCCCACCGCCGAGCTCACCGGGCTCGCCTACCGTGGCATCGGCGTCACGCTCTACTCCTCCGCCGTGTTCGCCTTCGCGCCGGACATCGCCCTCGCCTTCTACCGGGCGCTGGACTCCGGTGACGACGAGTTCGCCAACGCGCTGCTCGACCAGTTCTACCGGCCGCTCGTCGAACTGCGTGCCAAGGGCCGCGGCTACGCCGTCTCGCTGGTCAAGGCTGCGGTCCGGTTGGAGGGCCTGGAGGTCGGCGAGGTCCGTACCCCGCTCACCGAGCCGCCCGCCGCGCACATCGGGGAGCTGGCCGGGATCATCGAGCGCGGCCGCGCCCTGCTGGAGAAGTACGGACAGGCCAGGACCGCACCCGAGGGGCCCGCAGCGTGAAGGCCTCCGCCTTCCTGTACCCGTGGGACATCATCGGGGACCCGGACGCGGCCGCCCGCGTCGCGGACCTCGGTGTCGGGCAGGTGACGCTCGCCGCCGCCTACCACTCGACCCGGGCACTGACCCCGCGTCACCCCGGCCGCCGGATCGTCACCGCCGAACACGCCGCGGTGCTGTACCCGGCGGACGCCGGCCGGTGGGCGGGGCGCGCACTGCGCCCGTACGCGCAGTCCTGGGTGGCCTCGGACGATCCGTACGACGAGGCCGCGCAGGCGCTGACGGACGCGGGTCTGGAGGTGCACAGCTGGGTGGTGCTCGCGCACAACTCCCGGCTGGGCGCCGACCATCCGGAGACCTCGGTGGTCAACGCGTACGGCGACCGCTACCCGTGGGCGCCCTGCATCGCACAGCCCGCGGTCCGCGCGTACCTGGTGGAGCTGGCGGGCGAAGCGGCGGTGCGCGGCGGTACGCACGGCACCGAACTGGAGTCCTGCGGCTGGTACGGCTTCGCGCATCTGCACGCCCACGACAAGATCGCGGGCGTCGGCCTCGGGGACGCGGCGCAGTACCTGATGTCGCTCTGCTTCTGTCCCGGCTGCCGGACCGGATACGGCGAACACGACGTGGAGGCAGATGAGTTGAGCCGGGCCGTGTGCGCGGCCCTGGAGCCGGTCTGGGCAGGGTCCGGATCGTCGGAGGCCGGCTGGTCCGGCGTCGAGAAACTCCTCGGCGCCGATCTCGCCGCCGCCACCCTGGAGTTCCGCGGCCAGGCCGCCCGCACGCTTCAGGAGTCCGTGGTCGCCGCTGTGCGGGCGGCGGCCGCGGAGAACTTCCAGGTGCTGCTGCACGCCGACCCCGCCTTGTACCGCTCCGGTGCGAACGTGGGCGTCGATCCGCAGCACATCCTCTCCGTGGCCGAAGGGGTGGTGCTGCCCTGCACCGGCGGTGACGCGGCGCGCGAGTCGGTCCTCGGACCGTTCGCGGGCCGGTCCGACCGGGTGGTCGCCGCCAACTTCACCGTGGTCGGCGGCATGGGCGGCAGCCCCGCCACGCTGGAACGCGACGCCGCGCACGCGGCCTCGCTCGGCGCGAACCAACTGCGCCTGTACCACGCCGGGCTGGCTTCTGACCCGGACCTGAGGACGGTAGCCGAAGCGCTGTCACGCCTCGGTCGATGACGGCACCGGATCGGTGGGGGCGGCCGTCGGCCGGCCCCACCGATCTGTGACCAGCAGGGCCGCGGTCAGCAGCCCCGCCGCCCCGATCAGCGGCAGCAGCACCCGGATGTCCAGCACCGCGATCAGCCCCGCGCCGAGCGCCAACGCCACCGCGTTCGGCACCATCATCAGCGCGTTGGCGGTCGCCGTCGTACGGCCCAGCACGGCGTCCGGCGTCTCCCGCTGCACCGCCGTCATCGCGGCGATCAGCACGCACGGCAGCCCCGCCCCGATCGCGGCGCTCGCGGCCAGCGCCACCGCGTCGTACGGCAGCGCCCGCACCCCCACCGCCACCGCGAACAGCGCGATCCCGGCCGCGGTGAACACCCGCTCCGGCAGCCGCCGCAGCAACGGACCGGTCAGCAGCCCGATCGCGACGGACCCGGCGCCCTGCACCGCGTACAGCACACCCGCGTACGTGGGGGAGTGCCCGAGCCCCTCGTCCACGAGGGCGTAGACCGCCGCCCCGCTGAGCCCGGCACAGAGCATCGTCGCCGAACCCGCCAGCACCAGTGGCCGCAGCACCGGCGAGTGCCACACCTGCCGGATCCCCGCGGCCAGTTCGCCACGCCGGTCCGTGCGGTCCGGCCGGGCCGGTTCGCTCACCCGCAGCAGCGCGCAGACCCCCGCGGCCAGTGCGAACGACACCGCATCGAGCAGCGCCACCGCGCCGCCCCCGAACCGGGCGTACAAGCCGGCGCCGGTCAGCGGCGCGAGGAGCTTCATGCCCTCGGTCGCGATCATCCGGAGCCCGTTGAAGTCGCCGAGCAGCCCGGCGTCGACGGTGTGCGCGACGAGCGCCGCCTCGGCCGCGTCCAGCACGACACCGCTCACCCCGTAGAGCACGAGGACGGCGAAGAGGATCCAGATCCGCTCCGCCGAATCGACCGTGAGCAGGACGGTGAGCAGCCCCGCCATGGCGAGGTTCGCCCGGATCAGCAGGGGTCTGCGGCGTACCCGGTCGGCGAGGGCGCCGAGCGCGGGCCCGGCCAGCGAGGGAAGCCACATGGCGAACACGGCGAGCGCCGCCAGGCTGTCCGACCCGGTCAGGGACTTGACCCAGATCCCCGCCGTGAGCCACATCGCGGACGTCCCGAACCTCGTGACGACGACTGCCGTCAGATACAGACCGGCGTTGCGATCCCGCAGCACCCTGCCCGCCGCCGACCCTGCCATGGCACTCCCCGAAACCTCGTCGAACTGCACGTGTGTGGGGGACTCATGCTGGCGACTAAGGACGTATCCGGACATCGGGCAGATGCCTTACACCGAGTTGCCGGAAGTTCTTCCGTCAGAAGCGTTGACGAAACATTTGGACCGCCTCTAGCTTCAACGCGTCGTACTTCGTACGTCATATATGAGACGCGATACGCGAGATGCGGGAGCCCTTCACTCATGACCTTTGCGCCCACCCCGATTCCGTCCCGCACCCAGTACGTGCTGGAGGCGATCAAGCACGCGATCCTCACGGCGCAGCTGAGACCGGGGCAGGCCCTCGTCGAGACCGAACTCGCCGCACAGTTCGGGGTCTCCAAGACCCCGGTGCGCGAGGCGCTCAAGACCCTCGCCGGTACCGGACTCGTCGTCATGAGCCAGTACAAGGGCGCCACCGTGCGGCTGGTCGACGCGGCGATGGCCCGCGAGGTGTACGACGTGCGACTGCTCCTCGAGCCGGAGGCGCTGCGCCGCTCCATCACCCGCAGGGCCTCGCTCGACGAGGCCCAGGAAGCCCTGGAGCGGGCCGACTCGGCCGGTGACACGGCCGACCGGTCGCTCGCCAACCGGGACTTCCACCGGGCGCTGTACCTGCCCTGCGGCAACCCGCTGCTGGCCCGGATGCTCGACGAGGTCCGCGACCAGGCCGCACTCGTGTCGACCGTCGCCTGGGCGACCATCCCGTCCTGGGAGCGGGAGGCGGCCGAGCACCGGGAGATCCTGCGGCTCGCGCTCGCCGACGACGCGGACGCCGCGGCCGGCGCCCTGCACGACCACATCGGGTCGTTCGTCCGCCGCGCCTTCCCCGAGGAAGCACAGACCGAGGAGGGCGGGGCGTGAACCACCAGCTCACCGACGAAAGGCCTGTCCGCATGGACCTCACACCGCTGAAGGCGGCCCTCGCAGATGTCGTGGCGATCCCGGTGACCCCGTTCGCCGAGGACGGGACCATCGACGTGGCGGCTCACCGCGGACTGCTGCGGCGGCTCCTCGACGGCGGCGTACGCATCCTCACCCCGAACGGCAACACCGGGGAGTTCTACGCGCTCACCCCCGAGGAGCGGCGCACCGTCACCGAACTGACCATCGACGAGGTGGGCGGACGCGCCACGGTCCTGGTCGGCGTCGGGCACGATGTGCCGACCGCGGTGGCCGCCGCCGAGCACGCACGCGACGCCGGCGCCGAGATGGTGATGGTCCATCAGCCCGTGCATCCGTATGTCTCACAGGACGGCTGGGTCGACTATCACCGGGCGATCGCCGAAGCCGTCCCCGGGCTCGGCGTCGTGCCGTACATCCGTAACCCGCAGCTCGACGGGGAGCACCTCGCCGCGCTCGCCGACAGCTGCCCCAATGTCATCGGCGTGAAGTACGCACTCCCGGACGCCGCGCGGTTCGCCGCCTTCGCCCGGGACGCGGGCCTGGACCGGTTCGTCTGGATCGCCGGTCTCGCCGAGCTGTACGCCCCCGCCTACTTCTCCGCCGGGGCCAGCGGCTTCACCTCCGGACTCGTCAATGTCGCCCCAGGCGTCTCGCTCGCCATGCTGGAGGCACTGCGGGCCGGCGACCACCCGTCGGCGATGAAGGTCTGGGAGCAGATCCGCCGGTTCGAGGAACTGCGCGCCGACCACCAGTCCGCCAACAACGTGACGGTCGTCAAGGAGGCCCTCGCCTCGCTCGGCCTCTGCCGCCGCGATGTCCGCCCGCCCAGCCGGGCGCTGCCCGAGGAGCGGCGCGCCGAGGTCGCCGACGAGGTTGCCGGGTGGTCGATATGACGGGCCAGGACGGAAGGATCGGCTCCGAGGAACTGCGCAGCCACCAGTGGTACGGGACGGACGGGCTGAGGTCGTTCAGCCACCGGGCCCGCACCCGCCAGCTCGGCTACCTCCCCGAGGAACACCTCGGCAAGCCGGTCGTCGCGATCCTCAACACCTGGTCCGACATCAACCGTTCCTAGCCAGTGCGCATGAGTGAGTCCTGGACCCACTGCTGCGTATTGGGCGCATCCCGAACGGTTTTGGATGCGCTGGTCCCCCGCTTTCGCTTCCCGCTCGGCGCTGGCCCTCCAGGGGGCCGGTCCGTTGCGGGTGGACGGGTTCCCTCACGCCCCCGGTCACCTGGTCCGGCCTGGGCGGTCCGATGCCCCGCACGATCACTCCGGTCGTGTGGGGGCGGTGCCGTCCTTCCCCAAGCTCTCAACTCCGTTCGAGCAGGGGATACCCCATCCCGGATCGGGTGCCCGAGGGCGCGTCGTCCGATCGCGATACCCGCGGCATCGTGACGGGACATCCTTCGGCGTGGGGTGGTCAGCGGCTTCTGCCAGTGCTGGGCACCCCACATGCTGGTGTAGGCCGGGTCGACCGCAACGATCGCAAGACCCTGTTCGGCGGCCATCGATACCAGCCGGGCCTTGAGCTTGCCGGTCGGCATACCGGAGATGAGCTGCCGGAACCGCTTGCGGCGGCCGTGCTTCTCGCGGGTCTTCTCAGGCGTGAAGTCGAGGTCTTCGATGCCGACCGCGGCGACACCGACCCGCACCGCCCAGCTGATCAACCGGGTCAGCGCGTGGCGGATCTGTGCGTCGCGGTGGCCGGCGGCTCCGGACAGGTCGAAGCCGAAGCGGTGCGGCTCACCGACCGGGTTGCCGTGCCGGTCGAGCCGGTAGGCGGCGAAGTGATCGGCGTTGGTGTCGACGCCGATCATCCCCCGGGCGCGGGCGGTCTCCAACGGGATGGTCCGCACGACGGGGCGTTGCCAGGATGCGGTCAGGTACCAGCGGCCGCGCTCCACGTCGAGATGGATGCGGTAGGCCACCGCCCGGTTCGCTTCGATGCGGTCGGCCCACTCCGCACCCCGGTGCGCGAACCCGATCGGTGAGGGTGTACCGGCCGTACCGGGCATTGGCCAGATGCGCGAGCGGAACGGGCAGCTTGATGGACACTTCGCCGTCCGGGGTGACGCGGATCGTCTCGTTCCCGAACCGCTTCCCCGACTCACCATCAGCAGCAAGAAACCAGCGTCCCGCCTCCCACCGCTCCCGCCACTGCTCCTCGGTGAGACCGGCCTGGGTGAGGTTGTGGCGGGTGTTGAGGAGACGTTTACCGCCCCGCACTACCCGCACCCGTCCGGCCTGCCAGTCAGCGACAGCAGCAGCGTGCCGCGCTTCTAGCATCGCGAGGCGGCGGGATTTGCGGAACCACTCGTTCTTCGACTGGTAGCCGCCCGCGGTCCGCTTCGTTCCGGGCGCCCCGAGCGGGAGGGACAGGCGGTGCCGCAACGTCTTGATCCCGGCATCCAGCTTGCGGATGTGCGCCGCCTGGCAACGGCGAGCCAGCGCCCACTGATCGTGCGTGGCCTTGGTGATCGCACCCGCGATCCGCGACGACGACACCCCGGTCAGGTCCCGCTTACGCGCCGCCCACGTGTCCGCACCGTGCTCCAGACCATCTGCACAGCGGGCCTTGAGATCACGGGAAGCAAGCGCACCCTGATGCTCACCGACCGCACGCAGCACCCTCTCGTCCTCGACGGTCAGGTGTTTGAGACGGTCCCGTATCGCCACCCCGGCAGGCGCGGGCACCACGAAGGACACGGCCAACTCCCGCACACCACCCACCACATCACCCCCCTCAAGGCCGCACCCCTGCCACCCAGCCCAACGAGCAACAGCCACCAAGGTCACCCATTCGACCCCAGAACCCCCGTTCCCACCCCCACAAACCCACCGACAGAACTCACTCCCGCTCACCACCACTCACTTCAGCTCAGCAATCCGACAGCAGCTCACAACCCCCTCGCCCACGCCGTCGCCACCGCACTCGAACTCGCCGGCAGCGGGACAGCCGACGACGTGGTGTCCATCGAGACCGAGCTGTTCCGCGCCCATGACATCGAGGCCGACGACACCTCCTGCGTACGCATCACCACCACGCGCGGGCTGCCCGTCACCGCCGCCGTCACCCTGTGCGCCGAACAGGCCGGCGAGCCCTACGTCATCGTCCACGGCGACCGCGGCCGGATCACCTTCTGGTACAAGCAGGACCGGGTCCTGATCCAGCGTGCCGGACACGGCCCCGAGGAGGCCGTGCACGGGCGGACCGATCTCCTGGAGAACCTCGTCGACCACCTCGCGGGCCGCGCCGCACTTCTCGTACCGCCGCACCGCACCGGAGTTCTTCGCCGGCGCGACCGACGAGACCGGCGCGACCCGTGGTTCGTCCGGACCACCCAGTACCCGGGCGTCGGCTCCTCCCTCGCCGCCGCAGAGCGGCTGCCGGCCCCGGCCGGTGCCACCGTCGTCCGCCGCGTGATCACCGTCATCGCCGACGGCCGGCTCGACCGGGAGACGGCGGCCGCGTACGTCCGCCGGGCGGTGACCGCGTGAGCCGTCCCTGGACCGCCGACCTCGGCGACGGCACCTACCGCAACCCGGTCCTGAACGCCGACTGGTCCGACCTCGACGTCGTCCGGGTCGGCGACGACTACTACCTCACCGCGTCCAGCTTCGGCCGGGTCCCCGGACTGCCTCTGCTGCACTCCCGCGACCTGGTCAACTGGTCACTCGTAGGTCATGCCCTCGACCGCCTCGAACCCGCCGCCGACTTCGCCGTACCGCGCCACGACTGCGGGGTGTGGGCGCCGTCCATCCGGCACCACGCCGGCCGGTTCTGGATTTTCTGGGGCGATCCCGACCACGGCATCCAGCAGATCAACGCCGAGTCGGTGCGCGGCCTGTGGAACACCCCGCATCTCGTCAAGGCGGGAAAGGGATTGATCGACCCCTGCCCGCTGTGGGACGAGGAGACCGGCGAGGCCTACCTCGTGCACGCCTGGGCGAAGTCGCGCTCCGGTATCAAGAACCGGATCACCGGCCACCGGATGAGCCCCGACGGACGCGAACTCCTCGACGAGGGCAAGACCCTGATCGACGCCGATCTGATCCCCGGCTGGTCACCACTTCGTCGTCGCCGCGGGTGCCGCCTACGGCTACAGCTACGGCGTGGGCATGGAGTCCCGGATCGTCGCCGAGCACAACGCCTTCACCCTCGCGTCGCAGGTCGACCCGGCGACCATCCTGAAGAAGTGGAAGGAGTCCCCGATCACGGCCGAGGACAACTACGTCAACGGCCGCAGAACCGACCTGATCGCCGTCCACAACGCGGGAGTTCCCGCGGAGCAGCTCACCCCGGGCGCCGGCTGGACCCCGGTCCTGCGCACCAGGATCGACAACCCGCGCGCAGTCCCGGCCATCGTCGACCACGGCGCCGGAGCCGGAAAGGCCTGCTGACGGCACGGAGCTTACGTGGGCTTACGATCAGTCAACTCGACGAGGCAGTACACGGATCCCCTCGGCAGGAGCGGTCGCACGACACGGAAAGCGATTACCATGCCGCCGTCGTGTCCATCGCACCACACCTGCACGAGGGGACTCCGCGTTGCGCCACAAACTGCTTCCCGCCCTGTTCTGCACCGGTCTCGTAGCCGCCACCAGCCTGCTCACCGGCACGGCCGCCACCGCGGCCGGCACCACCTCTTCGGCCGCCGGGGCGTCGGCCGAAGTCACGGACATACGTGAGCGGCTGGACCGCATACCGGGTGTCACGGTCGTCTCGCAGACCACCAAGGAGGGCTTCCCCTACTACACGCTCACCCTGACCCAGCCGATCGACCACCGGCACCCGGCCCGCGGCACGTTCGAGCAGCGCTTCACGCTCTGGCACAAGTCCGAGACCGCGCCGATGGTGCTCTACACGGGCGGCTACTCGCTCGCCACCTCCACCCGTGAGATCACCACGCTGCTCGGCGCCAACCAGGTCAGCATCGAGCACCGCTACTTCAGTCAGTCCCGCCCCGCGACGGTCGACTGGAGCGACCTGAACGTCTGGCAGGAGGCGAGCGACGAACACGCCGTCGTCCAGGCCCTGAAGACGGTCTACGGCGCCAAATGGCTGGGCACGGGGGCGTCGAAGGGCGGGATGACGCAGGTGTACCACGAGCGCTTCTACCCGGAAGACCTGGACGCCGTCGTCGCGTACGTCGCACCGAACGACGCGAACAACAACGACGACAGCGGCTACGAGAAGTTCTTCATGACCGTCGGCACGCCCGAATGCCGGGCCGCCCTGAACGCCGTACAGCGCGAGATGCTGGTCCGCCGCGAGCAGATGCTGCCGCGCTTCGAGGCCACCGCCAAGGAGCAGGGCCTCACCTTCCACTACCTCGGATCGGCCGACCGGGCCTACGAGTTCTCCGTGCTGGACCAGGTGTGGAACTTCTGGCAGAGCGGTACGTACACCGACTGCCCGACGATCCCCGACGCGAAGACCGCCACGGACGACGAGCTGTACACCTGGTCGCTGGGGCACGGACTGAGCCCGTACGCCGACCAGGGCAACGGCGCCGAGGGCAGCGGACCCTACTACCGGCAGGCAGCCGCCCAACTCGGCTGGGCCGACCTGAAGTTCAAGCATCTGGCGGACGTCCGTCACTACCCGGACATCTACCAGCCCAACTCGGTGCTGCCCGCCGACATGCGGGTCGGCTACGACGGCCGCACCATCAAGGGCATCGACCGCTGGGTCGCCACCCGTGGCGAGCGGATGATGTTCGTCTACGGCCAGAACGACCCCTGGAGCGCCGAGCGATTCAAGCCGAGCAAGCACGACTCGATGCTCTTCGAGGCGCCCAACAGCAACCACGGCGCCCTGATCTCCAAGTTGCAGCCTGCCGACCGGGCGAAGGCGGAAGCGGCCGTGAAGCGGTGGGCGGGCCAGTGACGGCCCGCCCACCGCGACCGGCCGGGCAGCCCGGTCAGTCGTAGCTGATGTCCGAGGCGGAGTAGCGGCAGTACGTGCCGTCCGGGCCACTGCCCGTCTCGGTCGGCTCGTCACCCGTGTTGTGCCTCTCGATGTCCCGTTCCTCGGGGGTGGGGGAGCATTGCGCTCTCCGGTCGCCGCCGCCGGAGGAATGGTTGCCAGGTTCCGGGATTCTTTTCGTGTCAGTGGTCGGACGCGAAGTTGTCGCCCACGGACACCTGCTGACCGGTGGTGCGGGCGGCGTTCGCGGTGAAGTAGTCGCCGTCCGCGCTCCGGTCGCCCTCCGCGTGGTTGTACTGGCCGGCGAACGTGTGCGTACCGACCGGCACCGTCCGCCCCGGCTTCAGTGTCCACCGGTAGACGAGGAAGCCGCCCTTCTCCTGCGCCGAGGCGGTGAAGTCCTGCTCCGGCAGGGAGCGCCAGGAGCCGGTGGTGTTGACGCCGCCGGTCTGAGCGATGCGCAGCTCGACCGTGAGCGAGGAGAGCGGCTGCGTCGACCTGAGCGTCGCATTGCTCTGCGCCCAGTACGCGTTGCTGTGCGGGTCGACGGCGCCGTCCGCCCACAGCGGCCCGTCCTCGGTACGCAGCTCGGGCACGCGGCCCGGCACCGCAGGGGCCGAGGCGGACGGGACCGAAGGAGCGGCCACCTGCCCGCCCCGCGTCTGCCCGCCGCCCGCCGAAAGGACGGCGTACGCCCCGACGGCCAGCACACCGCAGACCGCCGCTGCCGCCCCGACCACCCGCAGCCACGGCAGCGGACCCCGCGGAGCGTGTGGAGTACGGGCGGAGGGACCCTCCGCCATCCCGCGTTCGACCCGGGCCAGGATCCGCTCCCGGTCGGGGCGGTGCGCCTCCGCAGCCGTGCGCAGCCGCTCACGCAGCTTGTCGTCCATCAGTGCCTTCCTCCGCCGCGCTGCGCCGCGACAGCCACCTGTACCTGCACGGCGGGCGTATCGGGACCGAGCACGCTGCAGTTCCGCCACGGCGCGCGAGGTCTGGCTCTTCACCGTGCCCACCGATATCCCCAGCACCAGCGAGGTGTCCCGCTCCGACAGGTCGAAGGCGTGCCGCAGCACCACGCACGCCCGCTTGCGGAACGGCAGCCTGCCCAGCGCCCCCTGGACGTCGACGACCGTCGACACATCCGGATCGTCGACCGCGTACCCGTCCCCGCTCCCGCGCGGCGCCCAGAACAGGGCGATCCTGCGACGCTCGCGTACGGCGCTGCGGATCCGGGTCCGGGCGAGGTTCGCGACGACGCCGCGCGCGTAGGCGACGGGATGGTCGGCCTTCCTGACCCGGTCCCAGCGGTGCCAGAGCGCCAGCAGCGCATCGGCCGCCAGATCGTCCGCGGCATCGGCCTCACCGGTCAGCAGATGGGCGAGCCGGGCGAGTTCGGCGTAATGGGCCTCGAAGAACTCATGGAACTCGGCGGCAGCGGCATCGTCGACGACTGTGCCCACGGGTACCTCTCTGTGCACTCGATTCCCTGTACGCGCGTTGTCCCGCTGTGTACGTTCCCCGGTACCGCCCGCGGGGCGCGGGCGGGGCGCGAGCGTACCAGCGCACCCCGGAAGCGCTTCGACTCGGGTGCATGACCCCAGTAAGGCGTAACACAGCGAAAACCTGAAGACCCTGTGTCCGAAGGAACAATCCAGCTACCCACCGAGGGACCTTCACGCACCCAGGAGCGCCCATGCCGGAAAGCACCGTGCAACGCAACGCCGTCGACCGCTACTTCGCCATCAGCGATCGCGGCTCGACCTTCGGACGCGAGATACGCGGCGGCTTCGCCACCTTCTTCACCATGGCCTACATCCTGGTCCTCAACCCGATCATCCTCGGGTCGGCCGAGGACAAGTTCGGCGCGCATCTCTCCGGTCCCCAACTCGTCACCGCCACCGCCCTGGTGGCCGCCGTGATGACCGCGATCATGGGGCTCGGCGGCAATCTGCCGCTCGCCATCGCCGCCGGACTCGGACTCAACGCCGTCGTCGCCTTCCAGATCGCACCACTGATGAGCTGGCCCGACGCGATGGGCCTGATCGTCGTCGAGGGGTTGCTGATCTGCGTCCTGGTCGTCACCGGGCTGCGCGAGGCCGTCATGCGGGCCATCCCGCCCGCCCTCAAGCAGGCGATCAGCGTCGGCATCGGGCTCTTCATCGCGTTCATCGGCTTCGTCGACGCCGGCTTCGCCACCCGCATCCCCGGCGACACCGGTTCCGTCCCCGTACAGCTCGGCGCCACCGGGCAGCTCTCCGGCTGGCCGGTTCTGGTCTTCTGCCTCGGTGTGCTGCTGACCGTCGCGCTGCTGGCCCGCAAGGTGAAGGGCGCCATCCTCATCAGCATCGTCGTGATGACGGCCGTCGCGATCGTCATCAACGAGATCGCCGACATCGCCCCGGCCGCCTGGGGTCTGACCGTGCCGGCCGTCCCCGACGACATCGTGGCCGCCCCGGACTTCGGTCTCATCGGCGCCTTCAGCCTTTTCGGGGCGTTCCAGCAGGTCGGCGTCGTCACCATCGTCCTGCTGGTCTTCACCCTGATCCTCAGCGACTTCTTCGACACGATGGGCACGGTCGTCGGTGTCTCCAACGAGGCCGGACTCCTCGACGAGCAGGGCAAGGTCCCGAACCTCGGCCGGGTCCTGCTGATCGACGGCGCCGCCGCCGTGGCGGGCGGCGCGGCCTCGGCGTCCTCCAACACGTCGTACATCGAGTCCGCGGCCGGCGTCGGCGAGGGCGCCCGCACCGGCTTCGCCTCGCTGGTGACCGGTGCGCTGTTCGCCGTCGCCCTGTTCCTCACCCCGCTCGCCACGGTCGTCCCCGCCCAGGCCGCCGCCCCCGCCCTGATCGCTGTCGGCTTCCTGCTGATGGCTCAGGTCCGGCACATCGACTGGGAGCGGTACGAGATCGCCATCCCGGCCTTCCTCACGATCGCCGTGATGCCCTTCACGTACTCGATCACCAACGGCATCGGGGCGGGCTTCCTCGCGTACGTGGTCATCAAGACCGTCCTCGGCAAGGCGCGCGAGGTGCACTGGCTGCTCTGGGGCGCCTCGGTACTGTTCGCGGTCTACTTCGCGATCGACCCGATCGAGCAGCTGCTCGGCGTGAAGTAGCCGCGTCGGCGGGGCGGTCCGGGCCGGTCAGGTCCCGAACGCGCGCAACGCGGCCCGCGCCGCCCCGCACAGCTCGTCGTCCTCCGGCACGGATTCCCAGCCGCCGTGCCGGACCGGGCGTTCATCGGCGGCCAGCACGGCACGCAGGGCCGGGGCCGCCGCGGCGGCGGGCGGGCCGATCTCGGCGAGCCGGTGGACGGCCGTGATCGTCGCCCGGTAGGCGTATCTGCCCTGCTGCAGCGGGCTCAGCAGCCCGAGCAGAGCGGGTACCGCCTCACTGCTCTCACCGGTGATCTGCCACAGGGCATAGCCGCACCTCAGCGGAAGCCAGCCCTCCGTGTGCTCGGGAAGCAGGGCCCGTATCCGCTCGGTGTACGGCGCCGCGGACGGGCCCAGTTCGCCGAGGAAGCCCACCACCTCCTCGCGGCCCCAGGGGGCGTCGAACGCCGGCAGCAGCGCATCGAGCGCGGGTTGCGGATCGCCGGTCAGCCGCCAGTACGCCACCCGCAGCCGCGGTACGGCGAAATCCTCCGCCGGTGCGTCGATCAGCGCCCGCAGACGAGGGCGCGGGACGGCGGCGGCCGCCGCCGGGCCGATCGCGGCGAGGGCGTCGAGCGCCCAGACCGCCGCATCGGTGTCCAGCAGTGACAGCAGCTCCGGGACAGCGGGCGCGGCTGCTGGACCCCAGGCCGTCAACACCTGGCACAGGGCCCGCCGTTTGTCCTTGAGCGTCGCTGCCGCGAGCCGCCGCCGCAGCGGATCCAGCAGCTCGTCGGCGCACCCGGCCAGCGGCGCGAGGGTGTCCAGCAGCGCCAGTCGGTACATCCACCAGCCGTCGGCGTGCGACTGATGCAGGGCGAAGCCGAGCCGGCCCCCGGACAGCCGGTCCATCACGGGACCCAGGCAGCGCCGGTCGCCGAGCCGGGCGAGCGCCCAGACCGCGGTGTCCTGCGCATCCGCGTACACCTCGTCGCCCGTGCACAGGGCTGTCAGACCGTCGGCCCACGGCCGGGCGGCCTCGCCGCACATGCCGAGTACCCGCGCGGCGAACTGCCGGTTCTCCGGTTCGGTGTCGGTGAGCAGCCCTGCGACGGCGGGCAGCAGCACGGGTACGGGGGAGCGCCAGGTGCTGATCACCTCGGCGGCGGTCCGCAGCGCTCCCGTGCGATGCCCCGCCTGCGGGTGGCCGAGGAGCCGCAGGGACAGTTCCGTACGGACCTCGCGATCCGGTCCGAAAGCCGCGGCCGTCCACGGCACCAGCCCCGCCGCGTTCCGGAACCCCCACTCGTTCTGCCCCGGTTCGTCGAACCGGGCATCCCGCAGGACCGATAGGACCGTCTGTAGATGTTCCGGGTCCCGCTGTTCCGGGAGGGCCCGTCGCAGCGCGGTGACCGCCGCGAGCCGCTCGGCCGGGGAACCCTGACCGGCGATGTCCCGCAACCGGTCGCGGGTGGAGGTCAGTCCGGGCGCCCGCAGCAGCAGCTTCCCGGCCGCCTCGACGAGCTCCGACCGTACCTCCCCGTTCGGCTCCGCGTCCGACCGCGCCCACAGCGCCTCGCTCACCGCCTCCGCCTCCCCGGCGGCATGGGACAGCGGCCGGGCAACTGCCCGGCGCACCCCCGGATCGGAGTCGTCCAGCAGCGTGAGCAGCACGGGCAGCGCCGCGGTCCACGCCGCGGACCAGCCGGGGTCGACGAACCGGCGTTCCGCCTGCCAGCAGCCGACCCGGGCCAGACTGCCGACGAGCTGCAGCAGTTCCTCGCGGACCGTCACCACCGGGTCGGCGGCCATCGCCACCAGATACGGCAGCAGCGGCGGCGCGGCCGAACAGATCTGACCGCCCTGGTGGTAGACGGAGGTGAGCATCTCCTCCACCGCGTCATCCGCACGCTCCGGCGCGTACACGTCGCGCACCCAGCCCGGCACCTCGACCGCGGAGCCGTACACATGCTGCAGCGCGGCCCAGTCGGTCCGGTCCAGTCCGTCGAGCGTGCGGGGGTCAGAAGGCGCGGAGGTCATGATCCCGATTTTGACAGCCGCGGCCGGCCCTCCGCGCCCGGTTTTCTCACCCCTGGAGCGCCGCCTTCATCATCTTCTGCGCGATCGGCGCCGCCAGTCCGTTGCCGCTGACCTCGGAGCGCGCCGAACCCGAGTCCTCGACGACCACGGCGACCGCGACCTCCTTGCCGGTGGACTTGTCCTTCGCGTACGAGGTGAACCAGGCGTACGGGGTGTTGCTGTTGCCCACTCCGTTCTGCGCGGTGCCCGTCTTGCCGCCGACCTCCGCCCCGTCGATCCGGGCGTTGGTGCCGGTGCCCTGCTCGACGACGGTGACCATCGCGCTGCGCAGCTGCTCGGCGGTCGAGGCGGAGACGACCCGCTTGGTGTCACCGTCCGCGAACTTCTGCAGGGCGTTGCCGTCCGAGTCCGTCACCTCGGACACCATGTGCGGCGCCGCCAGCTCACCGCCGTTGGCGAGGGCCGCGGAGACCATCGCCATCTGCATCGGGGTCGCGGTGACCTCGAACTGGCCGATGCCGGTCAGCGCCGTCGACGACTTGTCCATGCCGGACGGATAGACGCTCTTCGACGCGCGTACCGGCACATCCAGCTTCTCCGTGTTGAAGCCGAACTTCTCCGCCATCGCCCTCACCTTGTCCTCGCCGAGATCGGCGGCGACCTTCGCGAAGACGTTGTTGCAGGAGTACTGGAGCGCCGTGCGCAGGGTGGCGTTCTCGCACGGCGCGGAGGCGCTCTCGTTCTTCAGGACCGTGGAGGTGCCGGGCAGCGTGTACGGGTCGGGGCTGTCCGTGCGCTCGTCCACCGAGCTGTAGAGGCCGTTCTCCAGCGCCGCCGACGCCACCACCAGTTTGAACGTCGAACCGGGCGCCAGCGGCTGCCGCAGCGCTCGGTTGACCAGCGGCTTGTCCGGGTCGGCGAGCAGCTCCTGCCAGGTGTCGCCGTCCGATGTCCCGCTGATCTTCGACGGGTCGTACGAGGGAGTGGAGACCATCCCCAGGATCCGACCGGTCCTCGGGTCGATCGCGACGGCCGCGCCCTTGTCGTCGCCGAGCGCCTCGTAGGCCGCCTTCTGCACATCCGGGTCGATCGTCGTCAGCACGCTGCCGGGCGCCGCCTGCTTGCCGGTCACCACGTCGAGCGGGTTCTTCAGCCGGTCGTCGGTGCCGTCGAGCACATGGCTGTAGATCCCTTCGAGCTGGGTGGCGCCGTACGCCTGCGAGCTGTACCCGGTGACGGCGGCATAGAGCTCGCCCTGGGTGTATGTGCGCTTGTGGGCGAGATCGCCGCCCTGGGTCCTCTTCGATCCGGTGACCGGTGATCCGGCCACGATGATGTCGCCGAGCGGCTGTGCGTACTGCGCGATGGTATTCCGCCGGTTGTGGTCGTCGTCTGCGAGGGCTGGGGCCTGGTATGCCTGCACCCAGGTCGCCCGCCCCAGCAGGGCGAGGACCAGCAGCAGACAGAAGACCGAAGCGCGCCTGATGGTTCTGTTCATCCCGCTGGAGGGACGAGCGGGGGCGTCGGACGCGTTCCCGTCTGTGCCGCTTCTCACCGATTTTTCAGACTGTCCGACCGGTCACCGCCGCGCGGCGGTGACCCCTCAGCGGGTCATGGAGCGGCCTTCGTCCGGCGCTCGGCCGGCCGGGGACGCCAGCGTGAAGAGCAGCTCGTCGGTCAGCTCCCCGCGCGCCTGCGCGAAGCCCCGGTCCTTGCCCGTGACGGTGAAGCCGCACTTCTCCAGCACCCGGCGCGAACCGGCGTTGTCGGCCGCCGCCCGGGCGTGCAGCGGACGTTCCGGCACCGCGTCCAGCAGCGCCCGCAGCGCGGCGGTCGCGAGCCCGCGACCCCAGTGCGCCCGGTCGATCCAGTAGGTGACCTGGCGGTCGCCCCCGGGCCCGTACACCCCGGCGTTGCCGACCACCGCGCCGTCGGCGAGGACCGTCCGCATCACGATCGTCCGGTCGGCCAGGAGCCGTGTCCAGTGGGCGTCGAACGCGGCCCGGTCGGTGGGGTCCTCGCTGGTGAAGGCGGCCGTGCGGACCGCCTCCGGATCGCACATGTACGCGTAGAACAGCGGCAGATCGCTGGCGCGCACCTCGCGCAGGGTCACCTCGGCCGCGCCCATCGGTCAGAGCCTCCGGGTGGCCAGCGTCAGCCGGTCCCGCGCGTCGAAGAGCGCGTCCTTGACCATCTGCTCGTGCGCGGGGGTGAGCCGGGCGACCGGCACCGAGCAGCTGATCGCGTCGCGCGCCGGGGTCCGGTACGGGATCGCGATGCCGAAGCAGCGCAGCCCCAGGGTGTTCTCCTCGCGGTCCACCGCGTACCCCTGCTCGCGGATGACGTGCAGCTCCTCGATGAGCTTCTCGCGGTCGGTGAGGGTGTGCTCGGTCAGTGCGGGCAGCGTCTCCGGCAGCATCTTGCGGACCTGCTCGTCGCTGTGGGTGGCCAGCAGCGCCTTGCCGAGCGAGGTGGAGTGGGCGGGCAGCCGGCGGCCGACGCGGGTGAAGGGGCGCAGATAGTGCTGGGACTGGCGGGTGGCGAGGTAGACCACGTTCGTCCCGTCGAGGCGGGCCAGGTGAATGGTCTCCGTGGTGTCGTCGGAGAGCCGGTCCAGCGTCGGCCGGGCGGCCGCGACGACCTCGTCGCCGTCGATGTACGAGGTGCCGACCAGCAGGGCGCGCACGCCGATGCCGTACCGCGTCCCCGTTGCGTCGGTCTCCACCCAGCCCAGCTCGACCAGGGTGCGCAGCAGCATGTAGAGGCTCGACTTGGGGTAGCCGACGGCTTCCTGCACGGCCGCCAGCGAATGCATACCGGGCCGCCCGGCGAAGTACTCGAGCAGCTCCACCGTCCGTACCGCGGACTTGACCTGTGCCCCACCTGACTCGGCAACCGACATCGCCCTACGCCCCTTCCAGCCCACTTACGAAACCCTGCGACTTCTTGCCAACACGGAACGCCCGGAAATAGAGTCCCTACACATTCACGATCAGGAACTCTGTTCAGAATACCGAACAACTTCTGATGTGTGGCAGTGGAGCGGAAGGAAACACGGTGGCAGCAGCACCAGTCTGGAGCGTCGACCCCCGCACCGGGAACCCGCGTGAGCAGGTTGCGGTGGAGGCTACAGCGAAGGAGGTCGACCGTGCCGTCAGGGCCGCACATGCCGTACGGAACTCGCTCGCCGACCGCACTGTACGCGCCGCATTCCTGCGTACCGCGGCCGATCTGCTCGCCGAGGCCGGCGAGCACGTCATCGAGGCCGCCGACGCGGAGACGGCACTCGGCCCGGCCCGGCTCACCGGTGAGCTCGCCCGTACCGCAGCCCAGTTGCGGGCCTTCGCCGAGGTCGTCGACGTGGGCACCTTCCTCGACATCCACATCGACCACGCGGACGCCACCCGGACCCCGCCCTGGCCCGACCTGCGCCGCTACAAGATCCCGCTCGGCGTCGTCGCCGTCTACGCGGCCAGCAACTTCCCGCTGGCCTTCTCCGTACCCGGCGGCGACACCGCCAGCGCCCTGGCGGCCGGCTGCCCGGTCGTCGTCAAGGCGCACCCCGACCACCCCGCCACCTCCGAGCTGTGCGCCTCCGTGCTGCGCCGGGCCGCCGTCAAGGTCGGTCTGCCCGAGGACGTACTGATCCTGGTGCACGGCTTCGAGGCGGGCGTCGAGCTGGTCAAGCACCCGCTCGTGGCCGCCGCCGGCTTCACCGGCTCGATCCGCGGCGGGAGGGCGCTGTTCGACGCTGCGGCCGCCCGGCCCACCCCGATCCCCTTCCACGGCGAGCTCGGCTCCCTCAACCCCGTCGTCGTCACCGAGGCGGCCGCCGCCGAGCGCGGCGAGCAGATCGGTGCCGGGCTGGCGGGCTCGATGACCATGGGCGCGGGCCAGTTCTGCACCAAGCCCGGCTTCGTCCTGGCGCCGACGGGCGAGACCGGCGACCGGCTGCTGAAGTCGCTGACCGAGGCGGTCAGCGACAGCGAGGCCGCGGTCATGCTCGACCACCGGATGCGGGACGCCTTCGTCGCAGGGGTGCGGGCCCGGGCCGAACTCCCGGACGTGGACGCCCCCGTCACCCCCGGCGCGGGCGGCGAACACACCGTCTCCGCGGGCTTCCTGACCGTACCGGCGCACCTGCTGGCCGCCGAGGGCCCGCACGACGAGCTCCTGGAGGAGTGCTTCGGCCCGGTCACCGTCGTGGCCCGGTACGCCTCCGAGGACGAGATCACCGCCATCCTCTCCCGGCTCCCCGGCAACCTCACCGCCACTCTCCAGATCGCCGAGGAGGGCGTCGACGCCGACGCCCCCGGACTCCTCGCGGCCCTCACCCCGCTGGCCGGCCGGGTCCTTGTCAACGGCTGGCCGACCGGTGTCGCGGTCGCCCCCGCCCAGCACCACGGCGGCCCCTACCCGGCCACCACCTCCACCTCCACCTCGGTCGGTGCCACCGCGATCGAACGCTGGTTGCGCCCGGTCAGCTACCAGACGACACCGGAGGCCCTGCTGCCGCCGGAACTGCGCGAGGACAACCCGCTGGGGCTGCCACGCCGCGTCGACGGACGCCGCGCATGACGCTGAGACTTCCCGAACTCCCCTTTGCTCTGCGGTCGTTCGGCCCGGAGGGGCAGTGGTCGTACGAGGACGGTGTACTGACCGGACGGGCGGGTGCGCGGCAGGACCGGTTCGTACCGCCCGGCGGCGACGCCCTCGACCCGGCGAGCGACGCACCGCGCCTGCTCGGCGTGGCACCGGACGGCGACTTCCAGCTGATCGCCCGGGTGCACGTGGGCTTCGCGGCGGCCTTCGACGCCGGGGTGCTCTATCTGCACGTCGGGGAACGGGATTGGGCGAAGCTCTGCCTGGAGCTCTCGCCGGCCGATCCCACCATCTGCACGGTCGTCACCCGCGGCCGCTCCGACGACGCCAACGCCTTTGTCGTGGACGGCGACAGCTTCTGGCTGCGGCTCAGCCGCAACGGCGGCGCGTTCGCCTTCCACGCCTCGGCCGACGGCGAGAAGTGGACCTTCGTCCGCGTCTTCGCCCTCGGCGACACGGACGGGGCGGCAGCGGCGTCGACCGGCTTCCTCGTCCAGTCGCCGACCGGCGAGGGCTGCGAGGTGTCGTTCGACCGGATCACGTTCCGCCCGACCGGGCTCGACGACCTGCGCGACGGCAGCTGAGCCGCCTCACGCACGCGCCCATCCGTCGGACGGATGGGCGCGGACACCCGGCGGAACCGCATGGCGGCCCCCCACCCTCCGGCACCGGCCGGAGGGTGGGGGGCCGCATGAGCACCACCCACGCGGAACAGGCCGGATCCTCCTGCACAGCCGAGCCAGCCTCGTCCGTCGTCGCCCCGGTGACCGGGGAGCGGGGCCGGAAAGATCCAGAGCGCTCGTGCGGCCGCGCCCGGTCCGGCAGCCGGGCCGTGCACGATCCGCTCACGACCGGGGCCGCCTTGGCCGTGGCGGACCGGCGTCGCAACCACGGGCCGACGCGTCGCGTCCCTCACCTCATGATCAGAACCGCCACGCCCGCCGATCTCGACGCCATCGTCCAACTGCACACCGAGGCCCGCTCCACCTACTACCGGGGTCACATCCCGGAGGAGGAGTACGCGGGCGCCGCCGAGGTGGGCCGCAGCCGCGGCGGCTGGTCCCGGGCGATAGACCGCCCGGATACCACTGTGTTCTGCGCCGAACGGGACGGGGCCCTCGCCGGCATCGCGGCCTACGCCGTACGCGACGGCGTCATGCACCTCACGCAGCTCCATGTCTCCCCGTCCCACTGGCGTAGGGGAATCGGCACCGAACTCCACAGCGCCTGCGTCGACGCGTGGCGGCAGGCCGGAGTGGACAGCGCCCGGCTGGAGGTCTTCGTGCACAACACCCGCGCCCAGTCCTTCTACGCCGACCGGGGCTGGGCCCCCGATCCCGGCCACCCGCGCACCGGCGCCCATCTGGTCCTGCGCCTCATGGTGAGCTGACGGCGACAGTCCTGGCCGGCCCCTTACCACGGCTCCTTGGGACCGGAGTTGGGCCCTGGGGCCCAAGACGCCCGGCCGCGGTGCCCCCTAGCCTGAGTGGTCATCACTCTGCTTGTGGGCAGGTCTGGTTGGGGGAAACAAGGCATGTCGGCGATCGGTGGCATACCCGCGTACGGAGGTGACGCCCCGGCGCCGGGCGAGGGGCGACGGGAGCTGCCACGCGCACTCGGCGCGGCGCGGATCCTGCTCCATGTCCTGTTCGGCGCAACGCTGCTGGGCGGTCTCGGCCTGTTCGGCTCCGCGCTCGCCGTCGACGCGATGGGCGGCGTGGTCATCGGCCTCGCGCTGTACGCGGCGCTGCCCGGAGTCGTGGGCTGGCTGCTGTCGCGACGCGTCCGGACCGGTGGCAGAGGCGTATGGGGCGGCCTGATCGCCGTACAGGTGTGGCTGATCCTCGGCGGCCTCGGCAACATCGCCAACGGGTCGGTGCACGGCTTCACCCAGCTGTTCGTGCCCACGCTGATCCTGGTGTTCCTGACCCGCAGGGAGAGCCGCGACTGGTTCCGGCTCGCGGCGCGGGACCGGGCGGACAAGCCCGGTTTCTCGTTCGCCCACATGATCACCTGGCGGCGGGACCGGGGGCAGACGGCCCTGGAGTACCTGGGCCTCGTCCTGATCGTCGTGGCGATCATCGGGGCGCTCGTGCTGAGCGGCGTCGGGGGACAGATCACCGACCGCCTGCAGGCCGCGATCTGCTCCCTCACCGGCACCTCGTGCCCGGCGGCCGGCAGCGACACGGTCGGGGCCGGCGGCAACAAGGGCGGTTCGGCCGCGGGCGGCAGCGCGGTCGCCGGCGGTTCGGACGCGGGAGGTTCGGACTCGGGCGGCGCAGACGGCGGCAGTGCGGTCGCCGGTGGTTCGGACGCGGGATCGACCGGAGCGGGCGGTGCGAACGGCGGCACCGCAGCGGGCGGCGCCGATGGCGGTACGGCCGACGGCGGTACGGCCGATGGAGGTACGGCCGACGGAGGAGCCAACGGCACCGGCGGGACCGCGAGCGGCGGGGCCGACGGTGGTACCGCGACCGGCGGCACCGGGGGCGGCACCGGCGGACCCGATGGCCCGGGCACCGACACCTACCCCGAGACCAGCACCGAACCCGAGGCCACGTACGACACCCCCGTCTCGGACGCGGACTCCGACGACTCCGGCGACTCCGGGAACGACGGGGACAAGGAGGAGGACTGCGGCGGCTGGGGCTTCTTCGGCTGCGCGTGGGACCGCACCACCCAGGTCGTCAAGGGCCTCGCCGTCGACGGTGTCTGGGGTGATGTCACCGGCATCATCGATCTGTTCAAGCCCGAGACCTGGTCCGGCCTGGCCGATTACGGCAAGCAGCTGGGCAGCACGTGGACACAGGACTCCAAGGACGCCGGGAGCAAGTGGGACAAGGGCGACTACTTCGGTGCGCTCGGCGACTGGGGCAAGGCCTCGGTCAACACCGTGGTGAAGGTCGGCGACGACATGTTCGTCGGTGACGAGGTACGGGACCGCTGGAACAACGGCGAGAAGACGCGGGCCGTCACCGACGTCGTCTGGAACGTCGGATCGCTCTTCATTCCCGGCTACGACGTCGCGAAGGTCGTCGGCAAGGCCAGCAAACTCGGCAAGCTGGGCAAGTTCGCCGAGAAGGTGGCCGAGGCCGCCGAGAACGCGGGCAACGCCGCGCGCAGGGCCCGCAAGGCGGCCGAGGCCGGAGACCTCGACGGGGTCCGCAAGGCGGCCAAGGAGGCCGACGAGGCGGCGGACGAAGCCGAGGACGCGGCACGCAGGACCGGTTGCAGCATCGCCTTCGGCCCCAGGGTGCGCTACGGCGGCACGGGCGGGACCACAGGGTCCGGGACGGTCGTGCTCGCCGCGGGACCGCCGGGCCGTGTGATCCTCGCCGACGACGGCTGCGACAAGGACGCCGAGGCCAAGGCGAAGGAGGCCCGGGAGCAGGAGCGGGCCGCCCACCTGGAGCAGAAGCGGGCCGAGGAGCCCGACCGCGCGGCCAAGGCGGAGCTGGCCAAGAAGCAGTGGCCCGAGCCCAGGCGCAACGACACGTCCGACCCGCGCAACTACAACTCGCCGGACTGGGCCGCGGACCTCAAGAAGCCGGACTACGGTTCTGCCGACAACGGCGCCGGCTACTGGGCCAGCCGCGACCGCAACCCCCCGCCCAACTGGAAAAATGAGTCGTGGCTCCGCTACCAGGAGCAGGTCACCGGCACCGTGCGCGGCCGGGAGTACGTCGTGCCGCACCCCAAGGAGGGCAAGCCGGCGGTGGAGTACGACGGCTGGGACTCCAGCAGGCAGACGTTCCTGGAGGCGAAGAACGGCTACAAGGGGTACCTCTCGCAGACCGAGAAGGGCAGCCTCACCGCGTCCGGCAAGAACGAGTTCGTCACCGAGGCCCGGGCTCAGGTCGAGGCGGCCGGCGGCAAAGCCGTCGAATGGCACTTCTCCGACCCGGACGTGGCCGAGGCCGCCGGCAAGGCGTTCCGGGAGGAGGGCCTGCCGATCACGGTCGTCCCCACCAAGCAGCACCCGAGCAACAGCACCAGGAAGCCCGAGGCGTTCGACTGATGCCCCGCACGACAGGCACTAGCCTGGCTCGGGCGGTGACTCTGGCCGTACCGGCGAACGACAGAAGACGGAGACAGGACATGCGGCATGTGGTGCGGGGCTTCTGGGGTCCCCGGGAGGAGTCGGTCGAGGCGGTGGCCGGACGCTGGCAGCTGATGCTGGACCGGCTCGCCGGACTTCTGCCGGTCTCCGGGGCGGGCGGGATGTGGAACCAGGTCCGCAAGTCCGGGCCCGCCACTGAACTCGGCGCGGACGAGGCGTCCCTGCTCGCTGCTCTGAAGGTGCAGCAGGAGGAGGCCAGGTACGCCTCGGACGGCGCCGGCCTGTATCTCGTCACCAGGGACGGGCGGGGCTGGGAGATCGAGGCCAGAGGCCTGGCGGGTGGCTCCTCGGAGTTCCTGTTCAACTCGATGGTGATCGGCATCAAGTCGCCGGAAGGCGCGGATGTCCCCGACGCCGAGCTCCTCACGGTGGTCGCCGAGGTGTGGGGGCCGGACTTCGGGGATGTGACCGACGACGATGTGCTCGACGCCTTGGAGGACAACGGGTTCGGCGTCGGAGAGCCCGGCGTCGGCTGGGTCGGCTATCTCTCCCCGGGACGCGCGGCCCTGCTGCCGGACGGCCTCACCGCCGCCCGCAAGGAGCTCGCCGGCGGAGGGGTCCTCCTCGACATCGCGCAGCCCGGTGACGCCGGGGCCGTGGTCCGGGCCTATGTGCAGCTGCGGGACGCCGGCGCGCTGGAGCCGCTGCCGCGCCCGATGGACCGGGCCACCCTGTGACTGCCCGGAGCGGGGAGACGTTCGAGCTCGGCCGCGCGGTCCGCGACGTCGAGGCGCTGCTCGCCGGGCCTGTACCGGCGGCCGGTCCGACGGACAGCGAGGGCGACCCGGTCACGGGGGAGTGGGTCGCGACCTCGGGCGAGGGCTTCCGGATCCTTCCGCTCTGGGAGAGCGACAGCCTCGTCGGCGTGTACGCGCCCGAGTGGAATGAGGCGGAGGAAGCCGCCCGCGGGCATCTGGACGACCTCGTGGCGGAATTGGACCGTCGGTGGGGTGTTCACCGGAAGGTGGGCATGCGGGTGCCGATCTTCCGGAACATTGCGGACGAGCCCATGCCACCGCTGTTCCAGACTCTCTGTGACAAGGACTGCCTCGGCGATCTGTCGGTGTGGGGGCCGGTGGCCGCCGGTCCCGGCGCCGCGGACGTGTGGGCCGCGGCCTCGCTCAACCAGTGCGACGGCGACGCCCCGATGATCATCGTGGCCCTCGTCAGCGACCGCCCGATCATCGAGCTGGAGGACTAGCAGCCGACGGCTCTTCGTCCCGGTCGGGGAATGGCAGGGTCCGGCCGTGTGTTGATCAGACGAGCGGAGGGTGCCTCCGCGCTGCCCTGTGCAACCGTGCCCGGGCAGCCGCACGATCCGTCTGCACAACAGCCTGGAGAGAAGAAGAGTCATGCGCGTCGAGATCTGGAGCGACATCGCCTGCCCCTGGTGCTACATCGGCAAGGCCCGTTTCGAGAAGGGCCTGGCGGGGTTCGCCCATCGCGACGAGGTCGAGGTCGTGCACCGTTCCTTCGAGCTCGACCCGGGACGCGCCAAGGGCGACACCGCGCAGGTGATCGACATGCTGGCGCAGAAGTACGGGCGGACGCGTGAGGAAGCCCGGTCCATGGAAGCCAACGTCGCGGCCAACGCGCAGGCCGAAGGGCTCGGTTACCGGACCGAGGGGCGCGACCACGGCAACACCTTCGACATTCATCGGCTGCTCCACCTCGCCAAGGCCCGCGGCCGCCAGGACGAGCTGCTGACGCTCGCCTACCGGGCGAACTTCGCCGAGGAGCGGTCCGTCTTCGACGACAGCGTGCTGGTCGAGCTCGCCGTCGAGGCCGGTCTCGACGCGGACGAGGCGCGCGCCGTGCTCGCCGACCCGGAGGCGTACGCGGCCGAGGTGCGGGCCGACGAGCAGGAGGCGTCCGAGCTGGGCGCCAACGCCGTGCCGTTCTTCGTCCTCGACCGGCGGTACGGGATCTCCGGCGGCCAGCCCGCCGAGGTCTTCGCGCAGGCGCTGGAGCAGGCGTGGAAGGACCGTCCGCTGACCGCCATCGGCTCGGACGGTGCGGCCTGCGACGCCGACGGGGCCTGCGAGGTTCCGCACTCCGGCGGTCAGGGCTGACCCGCGCTGCCCCGCCCAGCTGCAGACATAAGCACTGCTTGGGGATCCCCCTCAATCCTGCGTGATTGACGACGGGTTGAGGGGGCTCCAGGGTGGGCGTATGGAGATCTCCTCGCTCACCCAGGCGGTAGGCGCCGAGTTTGCGCCCAAGAGCACGTATCTCAACACCTCCAGTTGCGGGCTGCTGCCCCGCCGCACCGTCGAGGCGGTGAAGACGCTCGCCGATGAGAACGCCTCGGGCACCGGTGCGGGCGCGGGCAGTTTCGACGCCGTGGACGCCGCGCGGACCCGGTTCGCCGGGCTCGTCGGTGTCGGTCCCGACCGGGTCGCCACCGGCAGCTCGGTCGCCGTCCATGTCGGTCTGATCGCAGCCTCGCTGCAGCCGGGCGCCGAAGTGCTGGTACCCGAGGGAGAGTTCAGCTCGGTCGTCGGCCCCCTCTCGGTCCGTGGGGATCTGCGGATGCGGTACGCCCCGCTGGACGGCATGGCCGAGGCGGTGCGGCCCACGACCGCGCTGGTCGCCCTCTCGTCCGTACAGTCCGCCGACGGCCGGATCGCCGACCTCGACGCGGTCCGCGCGGCGGCCGCCGCGCACGGCGCCCGGGTCCTCCTCGACGCCACCCAGTCCGCGGGCTGGCTGCCGCTGGACGCCGGAGCGTACGACTACACGGTCACGGGCGGCTTCAAGTTCCTGCTCTGCCCGCGCGGTACGTCGTTCCTCACCGTCACCGAGGAGGCGCAGGAGACCCTGTCGCCGTTGTACGCGAGCTGGGTGGCCGGTGAGGACCGCTGGAACAGCACCTACGGGCCCATCGGCCGGCTCGCCGCCACCGCGCGCCGCTTCGACGAGGCGCCCGCCTTCCTCGCGTACCACGGCGCCGAGCGCTCCCTGGCGCTGCTGGCCGAGATCGGCATCGGCACCGTGTACGCCCACAACACCGCGCTCGCCGCCCGGTTCCGTACCGCCCTGGCCGGGATCGGCCACGAGCCGGTGCCCGGCCGGTCCGCGGTGGTCGCCGTGCCGGGGCTCGGCAGCAGGGAGCCCGCGCTGGCCCGGGCCGGCATCGCGGTCTCGGCCCGGGCCGGGAATCTGCGGGCGGCCTTCCACCTCTACAACACGCAGGCCGACGTGGACCATGCGCTGGAGGCCCTCGCGGGCTGACCGGTCAGCGGCTTTCCGGACAGTTCCCGGTCTCCCGGGAGAGGTTCTCCTCGACCTTGGCCAGCAGCCGGGCCAGCTCGGCGCGCTCCGTCGCGTCCAGGCCGGCGAGCGTGTGCTCCTCCAGATCCGTCCAGGCCCGCTCGACATCCGAGTGCAGCGCGCAACTGTCCGTGCTGGCCTCGACCAGGACGGCCCGCCGGTCGTCCGGGTCGGGGCGGCGGCGGACATGGCCGGCCTGGTCGAGCCGCTGGAGCATCTTGGTGACGGTCGAGGGATCGAGGTCGACCGCCTTGATCAGCTCCGACTGGCGCACCGCGCCCGCGTCCCACAGGTACATCATCACGAACTCCTGGCCGGGGTAGAGCCCGGCGCACCTGAGCACCTTGCCGGCGGCGATCCGGTGCAGCCGGGCGACCCGTGAGACGGCATGGCTGACCGGGCCGCCGCGGGCGGCGCTCGGCAGCTCGGTACAGGCGGGGTCGGTGGGTTCGGCCTTCATGAGGACTCCTCGGGGCGGTGCTCCGGTCCGGGGCCGGTTCCGGCACTTTCTGCGAACTTTACCTTGGTCGGCCAATGAATCGGTTACAGTGGCGCAGACCGAAATACTTGGCCGACCATGTAATTTGCCCTGGGGGCTTCATGACCACCGCATTCGACCCGATCGACCTCTCCGGTACCCAGCTTGCCAACCGCATCGCCATGGCCCCGATGACCCGCAGCCGTGCCGGTGACGGCGGTACCGCCACCGACCTCACCGTCGAGTACTACGCCCAGCGCGCCTCGGCCGGGCTCATCATCACCGAGGGCATCCAGCCGTCCGCCGTCGGCCAGGGCTACCCCTTCACCCCGGGGCTGCACAGCGCGGAGCAGGTCGCGTCCTGGCGCAGGGTCACCGACGCGGTGCACGCCGCGGGCGGCCGGATCTTCGCCCAGCTCATGCACGTGGGCCGCATCGGCCACCCGGTTCTGCTGCCGGACGGGCTGACCCCGGTCAGCGCCTCCCCGGTCAAGGCCGCCGGCCAGGTCTACACCCACGTGGGACCGAAGGACTTCATCGAGCCGCGTGAGCTGACCGACGCCGAGATCCGGCAGACCGTGGCCGACTTCGCCTCCGCCGCCCGCAACGCCGTGGATGCGGGCTTCGACGGGGTCGAGCTGCACGGCGCCAACGGCTACCTCATCCACCAGTTCCTGGCGCCCAACACCAATCTGCGCACCGACGAGTGGGGCGGCTCCGACGAGGCCCGCATCCGGTTCGCCGTCGAGGTGGTCAAGGCCGTCGCCGCCGAGATCGGCGCGGAGCGCACCGGGCTGCGCATCTCGCCCGGAAATGCGTACAACGACATCGACGAGCCCGCGCCGGACGCCGTCTACACCGCGCTGGTGCAGGAGATCGAGCCGCTCGGCCTCGCCTATCTGCACGTCCTGGAGGCGGTGGAGATCCGCGAGCTGACCCTCGCGCTGCGCAAGCAGTTCTCCGGCACCTTCGTCATCAATGTGCTGACGGACGGGCCGACCGGACCGGACCACCACTCGGTGATCGACGACGGGATCGCCGACATCATCTCGTACGGTGCGCTGTTCATCGCCAACCCGGACCTCCCTGCCCGGCTGAAGGACGGCGGCCCGTTCAACACCCCGGACCCGTCCACCTTCTTCGGCGGGGACGCGAAGGGCTACGTCGACTACCCGGCACTGGACACGGTGTAGCCGCGGCGGTCACGCCGAATCACGGCGCACCAGTTCGGTGGGGAGGATCACCGCAGCCGGGTCCTCCCCGCCGATCTGGGCCAGCAGCACCCGTACCATCTCGGCGCTGATCCGGTCCCACGGCTGCCGGATCGTGGTCAGCTCCGGCCGGGACGCAAGCGCCGCGGGCGAGTCGTCGAAGCCACCGACCGCGACATCCTCCGGCACCCGCCGCCCAGCCTTCTCCAGCGCGGCGAGCACGCCCTGCGCCATCAGGTCGGAGGCGACGAACACCGCGTCGAGGTCGGGGACCCGCTCCAGCAGCAGTGCGGCCGCCGCCTCGCCGCCGGCCCGGCTGTAGTCGCCCGGGACGATCAGCGCGTCGTCGGCCGGCAGCCCGCAGTCGGCGAGCATCTCGCGGTAGCCCGCCAGCCGCTCGACGCCGCCCGGGGTGTCCAGCGGGCCGCTGACCGTGCCGATCCGGCGACGCCCCGACTCGTACAGGTAACGCACCATGTCCCGGGCGCCGTCCCGGTCGTCGGCCGCCACATAGCTGACCTTCGAGCCCTGCCCGAGCGGCTTGCCGCAGGCGACGAGCGGGACACCGGCCTCGTGCAGCTGGGCGGCGACCGGGTCGCCGGAGTGGCTGGAGACCAGCAGGACCCCGTCCACATGACCGGCGATGTACCGCATGTTCCGGCGGCGCTCGGCCTCCGTCCCCGCGATCATCAGCAGCAGCGGGATGTCGTGCGCGGCGAGTGCGGTGGTGCAGCCCCGCAGCAGCACATTGAAGTTGGGGTCCTCGAAGAACCGCTCCTGCGGCTCGGTGAGGAGGAACGCCACCGAGTCCGAGCGGCCGGTGATCAGCGACCTGGCGTGCCGGTTCACCGTGTAACCGGTCTTGCGGATCGCGGAGTTGACTGCGTCGAGGGCGGCTGCGCTGACATTGTGGCCGCCGTTGAGCACCCGGGAGACGGTGCCTCGGGAGACCCCGGCCTCCCGTGCCACGTCGTGAATGGTCGGCGGCCTGCGGCGTCCCGTGCCGGACGGTCCGGGCTGTCCGGGCTGTTCTGTGCGGCTCATGGTGCGTGATCTTTCATCAAGGGAAGCCCTGGCGGGGCCCGGTCAGGACTTTACGGCGCCGGAGAGCAGGTCGAGGCTCCAGAAGCGCTGGATGACCAGGAACAGCGCGATCAGCGGGACGATCGCCAGCAGCGCCCCCGTGATCACCAGGGTATAGAGGGCCGGGGTGTTGGAGCCCTGCTGGAGCAGGGTGTAGAGACCCAGGGTGACCGGGAACTTCTCGTCGTCGCCGAGCATGATGTACGGGAGCAGGAAGTTGTTCCAGATCGCGACGAACTGGAACAGGAAGACGGTCACCAGACCCGGCAGCATCATCGGCAGCGCGACGGTGCGGAAGATCCGCCACTCACTGCCGCCGTCCATCCGCCCGGCCTCGATGACATCGCCCGGTACGGCGGCCGTCGCGTAGATCCGTGCGAGATAGACCCCGTACGGGGAGAGGATCACCGGCAGCAGGACCGAGAGGTACGAGTCCGTCAGGTCGGCCTTCGCGAGCAGGAGATACTGCGGCACGGCGAGGATCACCGGCGGCATCAGCACCCCGGCCAGCAGGATGTTGAAGATGCTCTCCTGCCCGCGGAACCGGTAGACGGCCAGGGCGTACCCCGATACCGCGGAGACGGCCGTGGACAACAGGGCGCCGGCTCCGGCGTAGAACGCCGAGTTGGCCATCCACTTCCAGTACACGCCGTCGCGGTACGCCGACAGATCGGCGACGTTCTGGGTGAAGCCGGTGCCCGGCAGGAAGGTGAAGGTGGAGAACAGCTCGCGGCCGGACTTGGTCGAGGCGACCAGCACCCAGGCGACCGGCAGCAGACAGTAGAGCGCGCCGAGCAGCAGCGCGGCGGTCGGCACGAGCGCGAATCGGCGCGGACCGGCCGGGGTGGACGGGAGGCGCGGCGTGCTCATCGGGAATCTCCCTGCCTGGTACGGGAGTTGGCTGCCTTGAGAAAGCCGAAGGACAGGGCGAGGGTGGCGACGGCGATGATGACCGCCTGAGCGGCCGCCGCGTAGATGTCGTTGTTGACGAAGGCGTCCTGGTAGACCTTCATCAGCGGACTCCAGGTGGTGGACAGCGAATTGGTGAGCGGCTTCAGCGTCGTCGGCTCGCTGAACACCTGGAGCGTCGCGATGATCGAGAAGAAGAACGTCAGGACCAGTGACGGAGCCACCATCGGGATCTTGATCCGGAGCGCGATCTGCAGCTGCGAGCAGCCGTCGAGCCGGGCCGCCTCGAACACCTCGGCCGGGATCGCCCGCAGCGAGGTGTAGATCACGATCATGTTGAAGCCGGTGCCGCCCCAGACCGCGATGTTGGCGAGGGCTAGATACAGCGGCCCGCCGTCGAGCAGATCGGGCTGCGGCAGACCGGCCTTGTCGAGCAGGTAGGAGAACGGGCTGACGTCAGGGAGATAGAGGAAACCCCACATCAGCGCGGCGACGACGCCCGGGATCGCGTACGGCAGGAAGATCGCGAGCCGGGAGAAGCTCCGCAGCCGGAGCCGGTCGGTGTCGAGGAGCAGCGCGAACAGCAGGGCGAGGCCGAGCATGACGGGGACGACGATCGCGCCGTACCCGAGGATGCGCAGGGCGCCGTGCAGCAGCTCCGAGTCGGAGAGCGCGGACGTGTAGTTGGCGAAGTCGGCCCAGATCTCCTCGCGGGCGCCCTTGCCCAGGCCGAGCCCCTTGACCTCGGTCCTGCGGAAGCTGAGGTAGAGCGCGTACCCGATGGGAAGGGCGAAGAAGAGCAGGAAGAGCACGGTGGCGGGGGCCAGGAAGGCGTACGGGGCGCTCCTGACCCCGTACGCACTCCTGCGGCGTGCGCGTGTCACTCGGAGACCCCGAAGCCCTGCTTCTTGAGGTCGGCGACGGTGGCGTCCTGCATCGCGGTCAGGGCGGTCCCGAAGTCCGCCTTGCTCTTGGCGGCCTCGGCGAAGTTGTCCTTGAAGGCGGTGTACGCGACGTTCACGTTCGGGCCCCAGGCGGCGGGGGCGGTGCCCCGCGCGATCTCGGCGGCCTTGGTGTAGAAGTCGGGCTGGTTGGAGAAGTAGTCCGGGGCCTGGGCGAGCGCGCCGCCGGTCTGGGCGGCCGTGGCGGCGGGGTAGATGCCGCTCTCCTTGACCAGCGCGGCCAGCGCCTCGGAGTCCGTGTTCAGCCACTTCGCGAAGGCCGCGGCGGCGGCCTTGTTCTTGGAGTCATTGGTGACGGCGGTGGAGGAACCGCCCCAGCTGCCGGTGACGTTCTGGCCGGCCGTCCACTGGGGGAGCGGGGCCATGGCCCACTTGCCCTTGGTGTCGGGCGCCGCCGTGGTGAGGGTGCCGGGCGCCCAGACCGCGCTGACCCAGGCGATCTGCTTGCCGGTGTTGAGCGCCTTGTTCCAGGCCGGGGTGTACATCGGCTGGTTGTCGACGGCGCCCTCCTTGACCAGACCGCCCCAGAAGTCTGCGACCTTCTGTGTGGCGGCGTCGTCGATGGCGACCTTCCACTTGTCGCCGCCGGTGGTCCACCACTTCGCCCCGGCCTGCTGGGCGAGGCCCGCGAAGAGGCCGGAGTCGTTCGAGGAGAACGTGGTGAGGTCCTTGTCCGGCGCCTTCTTCTTCAGCGCGCGGGCCGTCTCTGCGAACTCGTCCCAGGTGGTGGGGACGGACAGGCCGTACTGCTTGAACAGGTCCTGGCGGTAGTAGAACATCAGCGGGCCGGAGTCCTGCGGCACGGCGTACAGGGCATCCGATCCGAGGGTCGTCTGCTGCCAGACGCCATCGGCGAACTTGCCCTTCGCGTCGCCCGCCTCCTTGGATATGTCGGCGAGCACATCGTTGGAGACCAGGGTGGGGAGCGCCTGGTACTCCGCCTGCACCAGGTCGGGGGCCTTGTGGGCCTTGGCCGCCGTGATGATCTTGGTGACCAGGTCGTCGCCCGACGCCTGCTTCTTCACCGTGACCTTGATGCCGGACTTCTTGCCCTCGCCCGCGTTCCAGATGTCCGCGACCTTGTCCAGGCCGGGCGCCCAGGCCCAGTAGGTGAGCGAGACGGGGCCGGATGCGGCCGGGCCGTCCCCGCCGTCGTCGTCCGACGAGCCGCAGCCCGAGAGCAGGCCGGTGGCGGCGAGTGCAGCGGCCGTGGACACCGCGACGATGCGGTACTTCATGGGTTTCTCCCCTGACGAGAAGCGAGGGTGCAGCGCCGAACTGCGCTGTGAGCGTTCACAGTAGAGAAACGAATCCGACACTTGTCAATGGTTGATGCTGTGCGGTTATGTTGGCTCCGCGCCACTGAGAGTGTGTGTGCACGTTCCCAGAAGTTGTACCAAAGAGCCCAGGAGACACCCATGCCGCACACCGCGCCCGAGCCTGCCCCGCACGGTCTGCGCAGGCTCGCCTTCGGCGGCGACTACAACCCCGAGCAGTGGCCGGAAGAGGTCTGGCACGAGGACGTGGCCCTGATGCGGGAGGCCGGCGTGACCATGGTCAGCGTCGGGATCTTCTCCTGGGCGCTCCTCGAACCCGAGCCCGGCTGCTACGACTTCGGCTGGCTCGACCGGGTCCTCGATCTGCTGCACGGGGCCGGCATCCGGGTCGACCTCGGTACCCCCACCGTCGCCCCGCCCGCCTGGTTCTACCGCGCCCACCCCGAGGTCCTCCCGGTCAGCCGGGAGGGTGTCCGGTACGCCTTCGGGTCACGCGGCGCGATCTGCCACAGCAACCCCGCCTACCGGTCGGCCGCGGCGAACATCACCGAACAGCTCGCCCGCCGGTACGCAAACCATCCGACGCTCGCGATGTGGCACGTCCACAACGAGTACGGCGTTCCGGTCAGCGCCTGCTACTGCGACAACTGCGCCGCCCACTTCCGCCGCTGGCTCGCCGCCCGCCACGGCAGCGTCGACGCCGTCAACGCGGCCTGGGGCACCGCCTTCTGGGGCCAGCGCTACCGCAGCCTCGACGAGATCGACCCGCCCCGCGCCACCCCGACCGTCGCCAACCCGGCCCAGCGCCTGGACTACGCCCGCTTCGCCGACGCCACCATGCGCGAGAACTTCTGCAGCGAACGGGACATCCTGCACCGCCTCGCTCCCGGTATCCCGGTCACCACCAACTTCATGACCGCCCTCAGCCAGTGCGACTCCGTCGACTACTGGGCCTGGGGCCGCGAGACCGACCTCGTCACCAACGACCACTATCTGATCACCGACGGCCGCCGCACCCATGTCAACCTTGCGATGGCCGCCGACCTCACCCGCTCCGTCGCGGGGGGCGCACCCTGGCTGCTCCTGGAGCACTCCACCAGCGGCGTCAGCTGGCAGCCCCGCAACCCTGCCAAGCGCCCGGGCGAGATGGCCCGCAACAGCCTCGCGCATGTCGCGCGCGGGTCCGACGGGGCCATGTTCTTCCAGTGGCGGCAGTCCCGCAGCGGCGCGGAGAAGTTCCACTCGGCGATGGTGCCGCACGCCGGTACGGACTCCCGGGTGTGGCGCGAGGTCTCCACGCTCGGCGCCGACCTCGGCCTGCTGAGCGGCGTCCGCGGCACCCGGACCGTCGCGGACGCGGCCATGCTCTGGGACTGGCAGTCCTGGTGGGCGCAGAGCCTGGAGTGGCGCCCGAGCGAGGACCACGACGCCCGCGAGCGCGCCGACACCTTCTACGCCTCGATGTACGACCGCCATCTCACCGTCGACTTCGCCCACCCGGACGCCGACCTGTCCGGGTACCCGCTGGTCGTCGTCCCGGCCCTCTACCTCGCCACCGAGCAGACCGGCCGGAACCTCCGGAGCTACGTCGAGAACGGCGGCACGCTCGTCGTCTCGTACTTCTCCGGCATCGTCGACACTCATGACGCCGTGCACCCCGGTCCGTACCCGGGCGCCCTGCGGGACGTACTCGGCCTGACGATCGAGGAGTTCTCACCGCTCAGTGAGGGCGGGACGGTCCGTCTGATCACGCCCGAGGGCGCCACCGAGGGCCCGGAGCTGACCGGCGACCTGTGGTCGGACGTGGTGATCCCGCGCGGCGCCGAGACCGTCTGGTCGTACGCCGACGGCATTCTCGCGGACCGCCCCGCAGTCACCCGCCACCGCCTGGGCAGGGGCACCGCCTGGTACATCTCCACCCGGCTGTCCGGACCCCACCTCGACGCCGTCCTCGACCGGGCCTGCGACGACGCCCGGATCGCGCCGCGCACCGGACTCCCGCACGACGTCGAGGCCGTACGTCGCACCGGCGAGAGCGGCACGTACCTCTTCGTGATCAACCACACCGGGGGCGACACGAAGGTGCCGCTCGACGCCCCCGGCACCGAACTCCTCACCGGCGACCACACCGTGGGCCACCTCGCCGTTCCGGCGGGCGCGGTCCGGGTCGTACGCCTCGACGGCTGAGGTGCCCAGCCCCGTAGTTCCCGCACAAGGGTCGAAGGGACATCGACGATGTACGGAACCCGTCCCGAACGGACGCGGTCCGGGCGCCGTGTACGGGGATCCCGCCTGGACCGCCGTCAGCGGCAGCGGATGGGACCCGGCGGATCCGGCGTCCGGCAACGCCTGGGAGAACCAGGCGCTGTTCGACTAACACGCGACGCTGCTCCCGGCAGCAGGCTGGTTCTCCCACCGGCAGGAATCAGGGGGTGTCCAGCGACGCGCTGCGCCACTTCCACGACGTGACGCGCTCATGGCCGGGCAGTTCGGCGCGGCCGGTGGCCCAGAGCAGGACGGTCCACCGGTCGGCGTCGTCCGGGGCGTCCGGAAACAGCCGGGCCAGCGCGCGGTCGCACAGATCGGCGGGCGGCGCCCAGGAGTTCCCCAGGTCCCGGACCACATCGTGGGTATGGACCAGGGCCTCCACGATCCCCATCGCGGCGAAGCCCTCCGGATCCGAGACTCCGTACGCGTGGTACGACTGGACGTCCGCCGAGGTCGTCCGCACCATCGCCGTGAGCAGTGCGCCGCTCGCCTCCAGAGTCTGGAGCAGGCCGACCGGACCCGCGTCCGGGTTGGCGAAGATCGCGTTGGCCGGTCCGCCCTTGCGGTCGGCTCCCCAGCGGTACGGGACCTCACGGTCCAGCGGCGGCTTCTTCGGGCCCAACTGGGCGGCGTACGCGAAGAGATCGTCGTTCAGATGTTCCACGGTCTCCCAGGAGTCCCACTCCAGCGTCCCGGCGGGCGCCCGCCAGTGGTCCTCCGGAACCTTGCGGAGCGCGGCGAGCGCGAGATGGACAGCGGTGCTCACGTCGTCCGCGGTGACCGGCAGCCGGGTCGCGGTCAGCGTGGCCCGCTCGACGGCGCTGCACTCCACACAGAACTCATTGCCCTCGGGGTCGGCGAGCGTCGCCCAGCCCCGGCCGTCGGGCCTGCGGCGGTCGCCGACGAGCGTGGCGCCGAGGGCGAGCAGCCGCTCGACCTCCTCGTCCCGGGTGCGGTCCTGCGGCTGGATGTCCAGGTGGACGCGGTTCTTGCCGCTCTTGGGCTCGGGCACCGAAACGAACAGCAGCGCGGCGCCGGGGGTCTCGACGAGCGCCTCGGGATCACCGGGCCTGTCGTCGTCGGACAGCCGGGCACCGAGCACCTCGGCCCAGAAACTGCCGAGTGCGTAGGCGTCGGCGCAGTCGATGGTCACATGGCGTACGAGTGAAGTCATGGCCTCACTGTCGCCGTTGACGGACACGGGGTCCAGCCGGTTTACGGCGGTGGGCGGGGACGGTCCGAGCCGTCCCCGCCCAGCGCGCTACCGCCTCACCCCACCGGTGAGAAGTCACGCGCCCCGATGAACTCCGGGCGCCTGGCCGGCGCCGCGAACGGCTCCTCGGCCGCGTTCTCCACGCTGTTGAAGACGATGAAGACATTGCTGCGCGGGTACGGGGTGATGTTGTCCCCCGAGCCGTGCATGCAGTTGCAGTCGAACCAGGTCGCGGAACCGGCCCGGCCCGTGAAGAGCCTGATCCCGTGCCGGTCGGCCATCCTGGTCAGCGCCCCGTCGGACGGGGTGCCCGCGTCCTGCATCTTCAGCGACCGCTTGTAGTTGTCCTTCGGCGTCTCGCCCGTGCACCCGAGGAACGACTTGTGCGAGCCGGGCATGATCATCAGTCCGCCGTTGGTGTCGTAGTTCTCGGTCAGCGCGATCGACACGGATACGGCCCGCATGTGCGGCAGACCGTCCTCCGCGTGCCAGGTCTCGAAGTCCGAGTGCCAGTAGAAGCCCGAAGCACCGAAACCCGGCTTGACGTTGATCCGTGACTGGTGGACGTACACATCCGAACCGAGGATCTGGCGGGCCCGGCCCACCAGCCGCTCGTCGTTCACCAGCTGCGCGAAGACGTCGCTGATCCGGTGGACCTCGAAGACCGAGCGGACGTCCTGCGACTTCGGCTCGATGATCGCCCGCTCGTCCGCCCGGACCGCCGGATCGGCGATCAGCCGGTCGAGTTCCGCCCGGTGGACAGCGACCTCGTCGGGGGTGATCAACTGGTCGACGGTGAGGAATCCGTCCCGCTCGAAGCCCTGCAGATCTCTGACGGCGACGGGTCCCGAGGCGCCGGGCGCCGACCAGATGACCGGGTCCTGACGGGGTGCGATCAGCTCGGCCGCGCCCCGGGTGGGGTACAGGTCGGTGCGTACGTGGGCAGTCATGGTTCAGGCCTCCTCGGTCAGCAGGGGATAGACACCGTTCTCGTCGTGGTCCTCCCGTCCGGTGACGGGTGGGTTGAAGACGCAGACGCAGCGGAAGTCGGTCCTGGGCCGGAGCGTGTGGCGCTCGTGCCCGTCCAGCAGGTACATCGTGCCGGGGGAGATCCAGTACTTCTCGCGGGTCTCGTCGTCGGTGAGCTCGGCCTCTCCCTCGGTGCACAGCACGGCCTCTATGTGGTTGGCGTACCACATGGAGGTCTCCGTACCCGCGTAGAGCACGGTCTCGTGGAGCGAGAAGCCCACCCTCTCCTTGGCAAGCACGATGCGCTTGCTCTCCCAGGTGCCGGAAGCGGCCTTCACATGCCGGTCGGTGTTCTCGATGTCACTGAACGATCGGACGATCACGGTGAGTCGGTGCCCTTCTCTTCTTTTCTCTTCTTTGTCTCTGTGTGCCGGACGCGTCAGGCGGACTCGCGGACGCTACGGGCCAGCGTGCGAAGACCCTCGTCCAGTTCGTCCGGGGTGATGGTCAGTGACGGCAGCAGCTTCACGACCTCGCTGCGCGGGCCGGAGGTCTCCACCAGCAGCCCCAGTTCGAATGCGCGCGCACAGACAGCGGCGGCGCGCGAGGCGTCGGTGAACTCCAGTCCCCAGACCAGGCCGCGGCCGCGGAACTGCGCGCCGAGCCGGGCGTGTTCGTCGCAGATCGCCAGCAGCGCCCGCTCGACCTGTTCGCCGCGGGCCAGGGTCTGCTTCTCCATCTGCCCGTCCGCCCAGTAGGCGTCGAGCGCGGCGGTGGCAGTGACGAACGCCGGGTTGTTGCCGCGGAAGGTGCCGTTGTGCTCGCCCGGGCCCCAGATGTCCAGCTCCGGGCGGAACAGACAGAGTGACATGGGCAGTCCGTAGCCGCTGATGGACTTCGAAAGAGTGACGATGTCCGGGGTGATGCCGGCCTCCTCGAACGAGAAGAACCCACCGGTACGGCCGCAGCCCATCTGGATGTCGTCGACGATGAGCAGCATGTCGCGGCGGCGGCAGAGATCGGCCAGCGCGCGCAGCCACTCGGGACGCGCCACATTGATGCCGCCCTCGCCCTGCACCGTCTCGACGATCACCGCGGCGGGCTGGTTGAGACCCGAGCCCTGGTCCTCGAGGAGCCGTTCGAACCAGAGGAAGTCCGGGACCCGGCCGTCGAGGTAGTTGTCGAACGGCATGGGCGTGCCGTGCACCAGCGGGATGCCGGCCCCGGCCCGCTTGAAGGCGTTGCCGGTGACGGCGAGCGAGCCGAGCGACATGCCGTGGAAGGCGTTGGTGAACGAGACGACCGACTCACGCCTCTTCACCTTGCGGGCCAGCTTCAGCGCGGCCTCGACGGCGTTGGTGCCGGTCGGGCCGGGAAACATCACCTTGTACGGGAGGTTGCGGGGGCGCAGCACCACGTTCTGGAAGGTTTCCAGGAAGGCACGCTTCGCCGTGGTGGCCATGTCGAGACCGTGGGTGATGCCATCGCGCTCGATGTAGTCGATCAGCGCGCGTTTCAGTACCGGGTTGTTGTGGCCGTAGTTGAGTGATCCTGCGCCGGCGAAGAAGTCGAGGTACGTGTGGCCGTCCTCGTCGGTCAGCCGGGAGCCCTGCGCGCGGTCGAACACTGCGGGCCAGCTGCGGCAGTAGCTCCGTACCTCCGACTCCAGGGTCTCGAAGACGCTGAGGGCGGGCGGGGTGATGGTCACAGGGGATCTCCTGCTTGAGGGGGGTGAGGGGCGGCGGTGGAGCGGGCGCACCGGTCATCGTCGGGATCGTGCGGCCGTCGTCGGGCCGGTGTGGAACGCGGGCGGCGAGGCCGGGCGGGGAACGAGCGTGCCGGACTCAGGTGTGGAACGGACCGATGCGGTACAGCACTTCCGGCAGGTGTGTTTGTTCGGGGAACAACCCGCCGTCGAACAGCACTTCGCGCTCCAGGGGCACGTCGTGGCGGAGCGCGTAGGAGGTGAACAGCCGGTCGGACGCGGTGTTGTCCGGGGTCACGGTGGTCTCGACCGAGGCCAGGCCCTGCACCGAGGCGACCCGCGCGGTCAGCGAGTCGAGCAGCTTGGCGGCCAGTCCGGTCCCGCGATGGCCGTGGTCGACAGCCACCTGCCAGACGACGAGCGTCTCGGGGCGGTCGGGCCGGATGTATCCCGTCACGAAGGCGACCGGCTCGCCGGTCTCGTCGCGGGCGACCACGGAGGTCGCCGCGAAGTCACGGCACCACAGCAGATAGCTGTACGAGGAGTTGAGGTCCAGGACCTCGGAGTCGCGGGCGATGCGCCAGATCGCGGCTCCGTCCTCCACTCGTGGGGTGTCGATGGTGAGAAATTCGCTTCGGGCACGGGCAAATTCTGCTGGTGCGGCGGTCATGCGAATTGAATTTACCCAGCAAATTCTGAAATTGCATCGACGTAGAGGGTTGGGCGGAACGGATCTTTGTGTTATCACGCGGGCGCGTGCCCGGCTCGAATTGGCTGAGATTTCAGTCGATTTGCCACTCTTTTATCGGGCAAATCAGGCGCGATGTATAGTCCGTCACAGAGTTGTAACCCCTGGGAGACGCAACCGAATTGCGTGGATAGGCGTTGTCGAAACTCTAGCGTTTAGGGTCAGGGGAAGCGGGCAGAAGAATGCGGGGAGCTGCCCTCGACAGGGCGGCTCCCCGCATTAATGAATTCTTGACGGCCTATCCCCGGGCCGGATAATTCATTCGCTCGGCCAGGTATCCGATACGGCCTTGCGGGCGGCTTCGAAGTCGACCTGCCGGCCCTCGTCGGCCAGCGCCGACCCCAGAGCCGCGATCGAGGACTGCACCGCGCCCCGCGTCGCGTCCACACCGTAGTGATTGACCCGGATCATCTCCTTGGACAGCGCCCCGCCGCCCGCGATCAGCGGCAGCGAGGGGTCGGTCGCGAGCGCCTTGGCGACCAGCCCGGCGGCGTCGACTCCCGCCGGGGCGCGCAGCGTCGTGGCGACCGGCGCCGCGTCCTTCGCCTCGTGCACATACGGCGCCAGGCCGCCGCCGAGCGCCACCGCGCCCGCCCGCGTGGCCGCTGCGGCCGCCGCGTGCCGGGCCGTCAGCGTCTCCAGGCCCTCCGCCTCGATCCGCTCAAGGCAGGCCTCGAGCGCCAGCATCTCCAGCTGCGCGGGGGCGTGCAGGAGCGCCTTGCGGCCGCCGTCGATCCAGCGCTCCTTCCAGTCCAGGAGGGAGAGGTAGGAGTGGCGCGGGGCTTCGGGGTTGGCGGCGATCCGCTCCCAGGCGCGCTCGCTCACCGACACCGCCGACACCCCGGCCGGGCCGCCCATCGCCTTCTGCGCGCCGATCACGCACAGGTCGACACCCCACACGTCCGGCAGCAGCGGCTCGGCGCCCACCGAGGCGACGGCGTCCAGCATGAACAGTGCGCCGTGGGCCCGGACGACCTCACCGATCTCGGCGACGGGGTTGGTGTTGCCGGTCGCGGCCTCCGCGTGGACCAGCGAGACGAAATCGATCTCCGGGTGCGCGGCCAGCGCCTGCGCCACCTGGTCGGCGGTGACCGCCGTGTGGAACGGCACCGCCAGATCGATCACATTGGCACCGCAGTCCCGCAGCCAGTTCCCGAACGTCTGTCCGTACGGCCCCGTGACCACGTTCAGCGCGGTCGAACCGGGCCGGGCGCCGCCCCGGATGCAGCCTTCGAGAGGAAGCAGCGCCTCGCCCTGCATGATGACGACGTCCTGCTCGGTGGCGAGGAGGCCGGCCACCCGCTGCTCGATGGCGGCGAAGTGCGCGGCGGTGAGCGGGGCGAGGTCGAGGAAGGGGTGCGTCACGGTGGTGCTCTCTTCGGATCGGGTCGGCCTGCGGTTCGGGCGTGCGAACAGCGCTTCCGTCGAGAGTACCCAGGGCCCCGGACACCGCCTCGTACAGTGCTGCCATGAGTGATCACAAGGCGCAGCCGGTGCTGCACGTGAAGGGGCGGGTGCTCGTCGGTCCCGACGACGTCAGGGACGAGCTGTGGGCAGTCGGCGGGCGGATCTCGTACGAACGGCCGCCCGGCGCGGACGCGGCGGAGACCGTCACCGGCTGGGTGCTGCCGGGTCTCGTCGACGCCCACTGCCATGTGGGGCTCGATCACCACGGCCCGGTCGACGCCGCCACGAGCGAGAAGCAGGCGCTCACCGACCGGGAGGCCGGCACGCTGCTCATCCGGGATGCCGGATCGCCCTCCGACACCCGGTGGATCGACGACCGCGAGGACCTTCCCAAGATCGTCCGGGCGGGCCGCCATATCGCCAGGACCCGCAGGTACATCCGGAACTACGCCCATGAGATCGAGCCCGGCGACCTCGTCGCGTACGTCGCGCAGGAGGCGCGGCGCGGCGACGGCTGGGTCAAGCTGGTCGGCGACTGGATCGACCGGGACGCCGGTGACCTGACCGCCTGCTGGCCGCGCGGCGAGGTCGAGGCGGCCATTGCCGAGGCGCACCGGCTCGGCGCCCGGGTCACCGCGCACTGCTTCGCCGAGGCCGCTCTGGCCGATCTCGTCGAGGCCGGGATCGACTGCATCGAGCATGCGACGGGCCTGACCGAGGACACCATTCCGCTCTTTGCCGAGCGCGGTGTCGCCATCGTCCCCACCCTGGTCAACATCGCCACGTTCCCTGACCTCGCGGCGGGCGGCGAGGCCAGGTTCCCTCGCTGGTCGGCGCATATGCGGCAGCTGTACGAGCGTCGTTACGACACCGTGCGCGCGGCCTACGACGCCGGGGTGCCGGTCTACGTCGGCACCGACGCGGGAGGCTCGCTGGCCCATGGACTCGTGGCGGCGGAGGTCGCCGAACTGGTCAGGGCCGGCATCCCGGCGCGCGAGGCGCTCTCCGCGACCGCCTGGGGTGCCCGCGCATGGCTCGGGCGGCCGGGGCTGGAGGAGGGCGCCCCGGCGGACCTGGTGGTGTACGACGAGGACCCGCGGGCGGACGTACGGGTGCTGGCGGCGCCGCGCCAGGTGGTGCTGAACGGGCGTGTGATCGGCTGACATCACCGTGGCGACACGGTGGCAGGCGGGACGTTGACAGCCGGTGACCGAACCGGCCTCGCGCTCGTTGAAACACCTCTGTGCGCACTCCGGTGGGGCCGGCCCCACGCCCCATATGCGCTCAGCGGATCGGGTGACTTCGGGGACATGGAAGGAACACGCGTACCGAGATATTCGAATACAGGCGCGGAAACCCCCCATTGGAGTGAACTCGCCACAGCTGTCTGCCAGTTCACTCTCTGTGCGTAAAGATTCACGGAGTCGAGGCCACCGGCGCCCGCGATGTCCCCCATTGGGCGGTGCCGGCGGCTCCATGTCTCTTGTGGGGGTTCCACCATTTTGAACAGCAACACCTTCCGCCTGGCCGCCCTGGCGGTCGCCGCCGCTCCCGTAGCTCTGCTGGTCGCCTCCCCGGCGCACGCCACCGGAGCCACCACGACCACCGGTGGCGGGAAGGCGAGCGCGGTCGTGCTCCGTACCGCACTTGATGTATCGCTCTTGAGCAAGACCGTCGATGTGCCGCTCAAGGCCACGCTGAACGAGGTGCATGCACCGGCGAGCGCCGAGCAGACCGCGCTCCGCGTGCGGCTCGACGGCGTGAATCACGGGCGCCCGTTCAGCGTGCTGCGGGCCGACGTGGCCACGGCGAAGGCGAACGTCGGCAAGCACCGGGCGGAGGGTTACAGCAACCTGGCCAAGGCCCGCGTGCATCTGCCGGGACTGCCGCTGCTCTCACTCATCGAGGTCGAGAAGGTCACCTCGAAGGCGGTCTGCGAGGTGGGCCGCAAGCCCGTCGCCGAATCGAATGTGCTGGGCCATGTGTCGGTGCTCGGCAAGCGGGTCACGCTCACCTCGGGCGGCACCACGCAGGTCGACGTGCCGGGTGTGGGCGAGGTGACGCTCGACCTGTCGAAGACGCAGACCACGTCGCGTACCGCAGCGGCCACCGCGCTCCAGCTGAAGGTGTCGGTCAACCCGCTCAAGCTGAACGTCGCCGACGTCCAGGGCGAGGTCACGCTCGCCGAGGCGACCTGCGAGACGCCGAAGCGGGCCGAGCCCACGAAGCCGGCAGGCGGGAGCGACGGCGGCTCGGACGACGGCGGAACCACCGGTGGCGACAACGGCGACGGGGGCACCGAGGTGAAGCCCCAGACCGGGACCGGGCACGCCCCGGCGGCGGTCGACACAAGTCTCGCGGAGACCGGCGGCAGCTCCACGACGCCATACATCGCGGGCGGCGCGGCCCTGCTGCTGGCGCTGGGTGCGGGTGCCATGGTCGTGGCCCGCAGGCGCGGCGCCCAGGACTGACGCGGCCCGGCCCGAGGGGGTGGGCCGAGGGGGGTTGTAAAGGGGGACAAAGGAAGTAAGAGGGAGGCGGGAGCGGTGTTTGCGTGAGGTCACGCGCACACTGCTCCCCGCCCGTGCGTGAGATCAGCCGCAGGGGCCCGGCCGTCACCGGCCGACGAGCACCAGCGCCTGATCGAGCGCCTGCAGAAAGCGGTTGGTCGTCGCGCGGTCGCGTACGGCCAGCCGCAGCCACTCGGGCCCGAGCCCCGGAAAAGTGTCGCCGCGCCGCGCCGCGAACCCCAGCGTCCGCAGTCGTTCCCGCACCTGCGCGCCCCGCTCCAGCCGGACCAGCACGAACGGTCCGTCGGCCGGCTCCGCCACCCGCACCTCGGCGAACTCCATGAGCCCCGCGACCAAATGGGCCCGGTCCACCGCGATCCGGTCCGCCGCGGCGGCCGCCTCCGCCAGCGCCCGCGGCTCCATGCACGCCTCGGCCGCCGCCAGCGCCGGGGAGGACACCGGCCACAGCGGCTGCGCCTCCTGCAGCACGCCGATGGTCTCCGGGCCGGCCAGTACGTAACCGATCCGCAGCCCCGCCAGCCCCCACGTCTTGGTGAGGCTGCGCAGCACGACGAGGCCGGGGATGTCGGTGCGCCCGCACAGCGCTTCGCGCTCGCCCGGGACCGCGTCCATGAACGCCTCGTCGACCACCAACGTCCGCCCGGGGCGCGCCAGTTTCTCCAGCGCGGCCGCCGGATGCAGGACCGACGTCGGGTTGGTCGGATTGCCGACCACCACCAGATCCGCCTCATCGGGCACGGCTGCCGGATCCAGCCGGAAGCTGTCCTCGGCGCGCAGCAGTACCCGCCCCACCTCGTGCCCGGCCGCGCGCAGCGCCGCCTCGGGCTCGGTGAACTGCGGATGGACGACGACCGGCCGCCGGGCCGGCAGCGCCCGCGCGATCAGCACGAACGCCTCCGCCGCGCCCGCCGTCAGCAGCACCTGTTCCACCGGAAGCCCATGCCGCTGCGCGACCGCGGCCCGTGCCGGGCCCCCGTCCGGGTAGGCGGCGAGCGTGGCGAGAGAGGCGGCTATTCGTTCCTTCAGCCAGGCCGGGGGTGTATCCGTGCGTACGTTGACGGCGAGATCGGTCAGATCCCGGCCGCGTACCTCCGCGTCGCCGTGATGCCGCAGATCGTGCGCCTCTGCGCTGCTCACGTCGGTTCTCTCAGTGGGAGTGTGCATGACTTCCAGGGGGTGTGGGGGGCGAGTTCATGGCCGTGGGGGTGGAGCGACAGCAGGACGACTATGTGCCCGGCACCGGGCTCCACGCAACGGTCCATCCGGATGTGCGGGCGACGCCCGCCGGGCCACCGCACACGTCACCTTCCCCACCCGCCCCCGGGGGCTCGACTTCCGCTTCGGCACGAGCAGTTCGTCCGCGCCGACGAGAGCCGCCGCCTCCGCGACCGACGGCGTGCCTACCGCGGCGAGCGACGCTCCCGACGGATTCGGTACGACGACCGCGGCCAGCTCGTCCGCGCGGTATGCACGCACCGGTACGCCCAGCCGCGCCGCGGCGCCGACGATCCCGGGCTCGTCCGCCTTGGCCTCGACGGTCGCCAACTCCACGACGCTGCGGGGCGAGAGCCCGGCCTCGCGCAGCACGGAAAGGACGAGCCCCAGGACTTCGTCGACCGTCACGCCGCGGCTCGCCCCGACCCCGACGACCAGCAGAGCCACAGGAGAAATCCTTTCGCGAAGTGGAGGGACGGGGCGGGTCCGAGATGCGGGCACCCGGGGCGATCGGCTAGCAAGAGCCCATGGCGGTGTTCGTCGCGCTCGGCGCGTTCCTGATGACCCTGGCGGGCGGCTGGGTCGCCCAGCGCGTCACCGACCGCCGCCACCTGGTGCTGGGCTTCGCCGGCGGGCTGATGCTCGGCGTCGTCGGCCTCGATCTGCTGCCCGAGGCGATCGACGCCGCGGGGGGAATGGTCTTCGGCGTCCCGGCGGCGCTGCTGCTGTTCGTGGGCGGCTTTCTCCTCGCCCATCTGGTGGAGCGTCTTCTCGCCGTACGCCAGGCGGCACATGGCGCCGGCGAACAGCGTGTGCCGCAGGTCGGACTGACGGCAGCGGCGGCCATGGTCGGGCACAGCCTGATGGACGGGGTGGCGCTCGGCGCGGCCTTCCAGGTCGGCGGCGGCATGGGCGCCGCCGTCGCGCTCGCCGTCATCACCCACGACTTCGCGGACGGCTTCAATACGTACACGATCACCAGCCTGTACGGGAACGCCCGCCGCAGGTCCCTGACGATGCTGTTCGCCGACGCCCTGGCACCGGTCGTGGGAGCCGCGACGACCGTGCTGTTCACCCTTCCGGCGGAACTCCTCGGCTGCTATCTCGGATTCTTCGGCGGCGCACTGCTGTACCTCGCCGCCGCCGAGATCCTCCCCGAGGCGCACCACGAACACCCGGCCCGCTCCACGCTGCTGTGCACCGTGGCGGGAGTCTGCTTCATCTGGCTGGTGGTGGGCATCGCGGACTGACGGCGTCACCTCGCGGCCCGCTCGACGAACCGCCGGGCGATGCCCGGCGCCGACGCCCAGTGCGTATGCAGATAGCTGGCATGGACGCCTTGCTGGACGAAGCCCTCCACACGCCGCTCCGGCAGATGCATGCCCCACGCGGGAGCGGAACCAGCGCCCGGCTCGAGCACCGTCCGGTGGAACTCGTGCCCGCGCAGCCGTGTGCCGACCGCGGCCAGCGCACTGTCGGTGATGGCGACGGCCTCCCGGTAACCGAGCGTCAGTGACTTCGACATCCGGGCCTTGGCGTCCAGCACCCCGCACATCGGCAGCCCGTCGAGCGCACGCGACAGATAGAGCAGCCCGGCGCACTCGGCGGCGACGGGTGCCCCGGCGGCCGCGAGACCGGCAACGGCCTTGCGGAGCGGCTCGTTGGCGGACAGCTCGGGGGCGTACATCTCCGGGAACCCCCCACCGATGACGAGCCCATGGGTGCCCTCGGGCAGGGCCTCGTCCCGCAACGGATCGAACGTCACCACCTCGGCCCCGGCGGCGGCGAGGAGCTCGCTGTGCTCGGCGTAGGAGAAGGTGAACGCGGGCCCCCCGGCCACGGCAATGACGGGCCGGCCACGACCCGGCCCGCCCGGGCGGGATTCCAGTCCGTGCGGCGTCCGAGAACCGGGGTCCGGGACGGAGCCCCGGTTCCGGGAAGGGGCGGGCAGGGGAACAGCCGCGTCGCAGGAGCTCCCGCCCCCCACCGCACCCCGCACGGCCCCCACCGGATCCCACGCCCCCGACGCGGCAGGCGTCCCCGGTGCCGACCGTGCCAACGCCATCAACGCATCCAGATCGCACCCGCCCCCCACCTGCGCCCCCATCGCCGCGACAGCGGCCACCGCATCGCCCCGCCGCTCGGCCACCGGCACCAGCCCCAGATGCCGCGAGGGCGTGGCCATCTGCTCGGCCTGCCGCAGCACCCCCATCACCGGCACGCCGGACTCGTCCAGCGCCTCCCGGAGCAGCATCTCGTGCCGGTCCGAGCCGACCTTGTTGAGGATCACCCCGCTGATCCGTACCTCCGGATCCCACGAGGCGAAGCCGTGCACCAGCGCGGCGACCGACCGCGACTGCGACGACGCGTCCACGACCAGCACCACCGGCGCCTGCAGCAGCTTCGCGACATGCGCGGTCGATGCCAACTCGCCCTGCCCGGACGCCCCGTCGTAGAGCCCCATCACCCCCTCGACGATCGCCAGGTCGCACCCACGCGCCCCGTGCGCGAACAGCGGAGCGACCAGCTCCGGCCCGCACATGTACGCGTCGAGGTTGCGTCCCGCCCGCCCGGTGGCCAGCGAGTGATAGCCGGGGTCGATGTAATCGGGTCCGACCTTGTGCGGCGACACGGCGAGACCGCGCTGCGCGAAGGCCGCCATCAGGCCCGTCGCCACGGTGGTCTTGCCGCTGCCGGAGGCCGGCGCGGCAATCACCAGTCGCGGAATCGTCACCACTCGATGCCCCTCTGGCCCTTCTGCCCGGTGTCCATCGGGTGCTTCACCTTCGACATGTCGGTCACCAGATCAGCGGCCTCGACGAGCTTCTCCGGGGCATTGCGCCCGGTGATCACCACATGCTGCGTGCCGGGACGGTTGCGCATCACCTCGACCACCTCATCGGTGTCGATCCAGCCCCAGTGCATCGGGTACGCGAACTCGTCGAGGACATACAGCTTGTACGTCTCGGCGGCCAGGTCACGCTTGACCTGCTCCCAGCCCTCCCGGGCCTTCGCCTCGTTGTCCGCGTTGTCGCCGTGCAGGCCGCGCTGCACCCACGACCAGCCCTCGCCCATCTTGTGCCAGGCGACCGTGCCGCCCTCACCGCTCGCGCCGAGCACCTTCAGCGCGTTCTCCTCGCCGACCTTCCACTTCGCCGACTTGACGAACTGGAACACCCCGATCGGCCAGCCCTGGTTCCAGGCGCGCAGCGCGAGCCCGAACGCGGCCGTCGACTTGCCCTTGCCGATACCGGTGTGGACGAAGAGCAGCGGACGGTTGCGGCGCTGGCGAGTCGTCAGCCCGTCGTCCGGCACGGTGGTCGGCTGTCCCTGCGGCATTAAGCGGCCCTCCTGTTGGATCCGTTGATTCCCTGGGTTCCCTGAACGTCCCTGACGAGCCAGGCGATCGAGTCGGCCCGCAGGTCGTCCAGCGTGACGGCGGTGCCGCCGAGATCGCGCGCCAACCGGCCGGCCAGCCCGAGCCGCACGACCCCCGATTCGCAGTCCACGACGACGGACGCCGTGCCCTCTGCCTCGTGCAGCCGCGCGGCCCGCGCCGCCAGCGCCACCGGGTCCGGGCCGCCGGTCGCCCGCCCGTCCGTCACCACGACCAGCAGCGGCCGCCGCGACGGATCGCGCAGCCGCTCCACCCGCAGTACGTCATGGGCCTTCAGCAGCCCGGCCGCAAGCGGAGTACGCCCACCGGTCGGCAGCGTCTCCAGCCGTGCGGCGGCCGCGTCCACGGACGATGTCGGCGGCAGCGCCACTTCGGCGCCCGTGCCCCGGAAGGTGATCAGACCGACCTTGTCCCGCCGCTGGTACGCGTCCAGCAGCAGCGACAGAACCGCGCCCTTCACGGCGCCCATGCGCTGCCGGGCGGCCATCGACCCGGATCCGTCCACGACGAAGAGCACCAGGTTCCCTTCACGCCCCTCCCTGGTGGCCTGCCGCAGATCGTCCCGCCGCATCACGAGACCGCGCCCGGAGCGTCCGCGCGCGTGCTGGTGCGGGGCGGCGGCCTGAACGGTCGCCGTCAGATGCAGCTTGGTCAGCAGCCCATCGGGCCGCCGCGCGCCGGTCGTGCGACCGTGCTCGGTACGCGCCCGGGACCGCCGCCCCGCCGCACCCTCGCCGATCCCCGGCACGCTGAGCATCTTCGTCCGGAACGGCTCGGCAGCTCGTACGGGCTGCTGCTCTCCGCCCCCGGCCGGGCGGCCCTGCGAGGGGAGTCCGGGCGTGTCGCCGTCCCCCGCCTCGGCCTGCGGCGGCGTGTCGGGCCCGTCCCCCTGCGGAGGCTGCCCGCCCCCACCCGGCCCGTCCGGACCGGGATCGTCCCCGCCCCCGTCCCCTTCACCGCTGTTCTGCTCCAGCGTGTCGTCGAGCTTGTCCTCGTCGAGACCGGGCGCGTCGAACGGATTGCGGCGGCGCCGGTGGGGGAGCGCGAGCAGGGCGGCCTGCCGGACGTCCTCGGCGAGCACGTCGGTACGTTCCGCCCACGCGGCCAGCGCGGTCGCGGTGCGGGCCATCACGATGTCGGCTCGCATCCCGTCGACCTCGAAGGCCGCACAGGTGGCGGCGATCTGCCGCAGGGCACGGTCCCCGAGCGTCACCTGAGGAAGCAGCGCCCGCGCGGCAACGATCCGCTCCCGCAACGCACCTTCCTCCTCGGCCCACCGGGCGGCGAACCCGGCCGGATCGTCGTCGTACGCGAGCCGTCGCCGTACGACCTCGACCCGCTGATCCGTCTCGCGCGACGCGGCGACCTCGACGGTCAGCCCGAAGCGGTCGAGCAACTGCGGCCGCAGCTCGCCCTCTTCGGGGTTCATCGTCCCGACGAGAAGGAACCGCGCGGCATGCCGTACGGAGACGCCTTCGCGCTCCACGTACGAGGCGCCCATGGCGGCCGCGTCCAGCAGCAGGTCCACCAGGTGGTCGTGGAGCAGATTGACCTCGTCGACATAGAGAATCCCGCGATGCGCATCGGCGAGGAGCCCGGGCTCGAAGGCCTTCACCCCGTCGGCGAGCGCCCGCTCGATGTCGAGCGCCCCGACGAGCCGGTCCTCGGAGGCTCCCACCGGCAGTTCGACGGTCCGCGCCGCCCGCGAAACGCCGCCCCCGGCTTCGTGGGGCCCATCGGGACACGCCGGGTCGGGCGACACCGGGTCGCACGAGAACCGGCACCCGGAGACGACATCGATCTGCGGCACGAGCGCGGCGAGCGCCCGCACGGCGGTGGACTTGGCGGTCCCCTTCTCCCCCCGCACGAGCACACCACCGACGGTGGGCGATACGGCGTTCAGCAACAACCCGAGCCGCAGGTCGTCCTGCCCGACGATGGCGGTGAAGGGGTACGGGGTACTCACAAAGCCTCCTTGACGACGTCATCCATCCATGAACCGGTGACCCGTTCCGGTCCGCCTTCCAGTCCGTCCGGGCGACTGCTCAGCCCGTCCGGCGCTTGCGGACCGGGGTCCGCGGCGGACCCCGGGTCACGGGAAGCCGAGGGTCGGGGAACAAAGCCCGCCGCAGGCGGCGTCCCCCTCACTCCAGCCGCCCAGCCACCCCAGCCCCACGCCCCCCTCGGGCCGCCGGCACCTCCGGTGCCCCAGGGCCCACAAACGGCAATCCCTCCGGCACCCCCGCCTCGATCAACCGCATCAACGCCCCCGTATCCGCATGCTCCTCGATCAAGTCCCCCAGGCGGTCCAGCTGCTCTTCCCGCAGCTCCCCGAAACTCGTGTCCGGCGCCGGCACGAACCGCCGCCCCGCTGCTTCCGCGACCTCCACCAGGAACCGCCGCCGGAACGCATCGCTCTCCAGCGACCCGTGCCAGTGCGTCCCCCACACCGACCCCACCCGGCACCCGTCCAGGAACGGGTCGCCGCCCCGCACATCGGCGACCCCGTGATGGATCTCGTACCCCTCCACCGGCTCCCCGAGCGCCGAACCGACCGGCCGGGCCAGGGTCTTCTCCCGGTCGAACCGGATCCGTACCGGAAGCAGCCCGAGCCCGTCGACCTGCCCGGCCCGCGACTCCACCTCGTCCTCGATCTGCTCCGCGAGCACCTGGAACCCGCCACAGATGCCGAGCACGGGACGCCCCTGCGCCGCCCGCCGCAGCAGCGCGTCGGCCAGCCCCCGTTCGCGCAGCCAGGCCAGCGCCTTCACCGTGCCGCGCGTGCCGGGCACGATCACCAGGTCCGCGTCGGCCAGCTCCTCCGCCCGGTCCACGAACCGCACCACCACACCCGGTTCGGCGGCCAGCGCGTCCACATCGGTGAAGTTCGACATCAGGGGCACCGCGCACACCGCGACCCGCAGCACGTCCTCGCCGTGCGGCGGCGCGACGACCGACTCGCGTACGGCCCCGCGCAGCGAGACCCGCAGTCCGTCCTCCTCGTCGATGCCCAGGCCGTGGGCGAACGGCAGCACTCCGTACGTCGGCCGCCCGGTCAGCCCGTACAGCATGTCGAGCCCCGGCTCCAGCAGCGACACGTCGCCGCGGAACTTGTTGACCAGATAGCCCGCGATCAGCGCCTGGTCCTCGGCGCCGAGCAGCGCCGTCGTACCGAAGAAGGAGGCGAACACGCCGCCGCGGTCGATGTCGCCGACGACGACCACGGGGAACCGCGCGGCCCGCGCGATCCCCATGTTCACAATGTCGGTGCGGCGCAGATTGATCTCGGCCGGGCTGCCCGCCCCCTCGCAGATCACGGCGTCATACGTGCCCCGAAGCTGCTCCAGACAGTCCACGACCGTGGAGAGCAGCGACTCCTGCCGCCCCCCGTGGTAGCCGCGTGCACTCATCTCGCCCACCGGCCTGCCCATCAGGACGACCTGGCTGGAGCGGTCGCTGCCGGGCTTGAGCAGTACCGGGTTCATCAGCACGGTCGGCTCCACCCTGGCGGCCTGGGCCTGCATCGCCTGCGCGCGTCCGATCTCCGCGCCCTCGCGGGTGACGAACGAGTTCAGCGACATGTTCTGCGCCTTGAACGGCGCGACCTTCACCCCCTGGCGCACCAGCCAGCGGCAGATGCCTGCCGTGACGACGCTCTTGCCCGCGTCCGACGTGGTTCCGGCGACCAGCAGTCCGCCGCTCATGTTCCGCTCCGTCCCGCGGCCGGGCGCCGCCCCGTGGGCGACCGCCGTCCCGCGATCAGCCGGCCCGCCGCGCACACGCCGAGGGCCAGCACCCCCACCCGGCGCGACAGCCGCACCGCGCGCTCGATGTCCTCGGTCTCCACCGCACGGCCGGCCGCGCCGTTCAGCACCGGCCGGTGTTCGACACGGCCGCCGTACGCGAGGGTCCCGCCGAGCCGTACGCCGAGCGCGCCCGCGAACGAGGCCTCCACCGGCCCCGCGTTGGGGCTCGGGTGCTTGCCGGCGTCGGCCCGCCAGGCCCGTACCGCCCGCCGTGGCTGCCCCCCGGCAACCACGGCGAGCGCGGCTGTGAGCCGGGCGCCGGGCCAGCCCACGACGTCGTCCAGCCGGGCCGAGGCCCAGCCGTAGCGCAGATGCCGGGGCGACCTGTGACCGACCATGGCGTCGAGGGTGTTGACGGCCCGGAAGGCGACGAGTCCGGGCACGCCGCCCAGCGCGCCCCACACCAGCGCGCCGACCACCGCGTCGGAGGTGTTCTCGGCGACGGACTCCACCACGGCGCGGGCGATCTGCGGCCCGTCGAGGGAGTGAGGGTCGCGGCCGCACAGATGGGGCAGCCGCTCACGGGCCAGTGCGATGTCACCGGCGGCCAGCGCGCCGCCGATGGCGCGGGCCTCGCGTCCCAGCGAGGTGCCGCCGACGACGGACCAGGTGGCTGCCGCGGTCAGGGTGACGGATGCGGCGGGATGACGGCGTACGGCACGGGCGGCCAGCGCGGATCCCGCCGCGGCGCCTCCGGCGCAGACCAGGGTGTGCAGTGCGCCCCACCCGCGGTGGTCGCGCCACAGTCGGCGCTCGACGCCCGCGGCGGCCCGCCCGAACGCGGCGACGGGATGACCCCGGCGGGGATCACCGAGCAGCAGATCGCCGATCAGACCGGCCGTGGCGCCGTACGCGAAGATGCGGTCGGCTCGCACGGCTCAGCCGGCCGCCCTGCCTCGAAGGACCTTCGTACAGCCGGCTCCCGGTGGGAGCGGCTCAGAAACGGACGACGGCGCACGGCAGCCGGGCATGGCGATATGTCCTCACTCAGGGTCCGCGCCCTGGTTCGACGTGACCGGCGGCGAGAGTCTCCTGGCTCCCGGATCCGCAGTTCCCCCGGCCTTCCAGCCCGCCTGCGCGAGCCGTGACTTCCGGTGTGGGGGACTGCTCCCCGGTGACAGTGGCGGGACCGCGCCGGATTCGCACCGGCTTCCTCTGCTGTCGCCGTAAATGGCTCCTGCAGTCCACCACGCTCCGCGAACGCCCGTCAACCTGGCGTTGACCTGCGGCGGCGCAGTGTGCGCAGACGCACATCGGGCCGGACACACGCGAGGTGTGTCCGGCCCGATGGGACGCGACGACGGGGTGCGGGAAGGGGCTCAGGCGACGATGAGATAGATCCCGTACGCGACCGCGGCCGCACAGAGCCCGAAGCAGAGGTACGCGCCCGTGCGGGCGAGTACCAGGGAGCCTCCGGTGGAGCCGCCCTGCGCCGCCGGTTCCGGCTGCTTGGAGAGGCCGACGATGCCCAGGGTGAAGAGGCCCACCAGCGCCACAGTGACGACGAGGGAGACGCCGAAGACGGAACCGAGAGCTGCCCAGTCGATGTTCATGCTGATCTGTCCTTACACCGTGGCGGGCCGCGCCGGATCGGCGACGGTTCCGGCCGGGGCCGGGATGGTGGTCTTGAGGTCCGTGTCCGTGTCCGCGGCTGCGGTCGCGTCCGCCGTGGTGGCTGCAGCAGCGGTCCCGGTGGGCGGCGGGGTGACGGCCGCGATGGCGGTGGTGATGACACCCGCCGGTTCGGCGTCGTGGCCGGCGGGGGCGACATCGCCGTGACCGACCGGCTTGCGGCGGGACAGCTGCCAGATGGCGGCGGACCCTCCGATCAGCAGGATGGCGACGACGACGACTCCCCAGGTGCCCTGCTTGGTGAGCAACTCCGCGCCCGCACCGACCAGACCGGCAGCCGGCAGGGTCAGACCCCAGGCGACGAACATCCGGGTGGCGGTGGACCAGCGGACGACACCGCCCCGGCGGCCCAGTCCCGCACCCATCACGGCGCCGGAGCACGACTGGGTGGTGGAGAGGGAGAAGCCGAGGTGCGAGGAGGCCAGGATGACCGTGGCCGCACTGGTCTGGGCGGCGAAGCCCTGCGGCGGCTTGAGTTCGGTGAGGCCACTGCCCATGGTGCGGATGATGCGCCAGCCGCCGAGGTAGGTGCCGAGCGCGATGGCCAGACCGGCGGAGACGATGACCCAGACCGGCGGGTTGGAGCCGGGGGAGAGGACGCCGCCGGTGACCAGGGCCAGGGTGATGATGCCCATGGTCTTCTGTGCGTCGTTGGTGCCGTGGGCGAGCGAGACCAGTCCGGCCGAGGCGATCTGACCGGCGCGGTAGCCCTTGGCGGTGGCCTTCGCCTGGGCGTCGTTACGGATCTTGCCACCGATCCGGTACGTCAGCCTGGTCGCCAGCAGTGCGGCGAGACCGGCGACGAGCGGGGCGGCGACCGCGGGGAGCAGCACCTTGGTGACGACGGTGCCGCCGTTGACCGAGGACCAGCCCGCCGACATCACCGCGGCGCCGATCAGGCCGCCGAAGAGAGCGTGGGAGGAACTGGACGGCAGGCCGACCAGCCAGGTCAGCAGATTCCACAGAATGGCGCCGACGAGGGCCGCGAAGATGACCTCTGTCCGCAGCCCGTTCTCGTTGATGATCCCGCCGGAGATCGTTTTGGCGACCTCGACCGACAGGAACGCGCCGACCAGGTTGAGAGCGGCGGACATGGCCACCGCTGTCTTGGGTTTGAGAGCGCCGGTCGAGATGGTGGTCGCCATCGCGTTGGCGGTGTCATGGAAACCGTTCGTGAAATCGAACACTAGAGCTGTCACGATCACAATCGCGAGGAGCAGCGTGATGTGTTCCATTTACCCAGGCAATCGTTCGACGTCATTGGCTCGTGGACCGTAGGTAACCTGGGTGAACGGAAGATGAACTGGACGGGGCTTTGTGGTGACTTCAAGTGGGGTGACGTTGATCGTTTTGTCCGCTGCATGACAGCCGGAGCCCGGCACGGGGCCTGCGGTGGCCGGTATGCGACGCTCCCGCCCCGTCCCGTGGGCCGCCGGTTCCGAGGGTGAATCCGACGGAAAAGCCGACAAAGAGATGTAGGTCAACCGACGGTCTCCTGTCGGGCCCGCCCCGCTGACAGGATTCCCCCATGAGCGATCAGCATGAGGACGGCAGCGGCGCGAACGACGCGCAGGACGCACAGAATGCACACGCCGCACACGACGCGCAGGACGCCGTCGAGCAGGCCTGGCACGGCGTCGTCGCCACCGCCCGCAGGACCGCGGCGGAGGGCCTGGTCGTCGGCACCTCGGGCAATGTGTCGGCGCGGGTCGGCGACCTGGTCCTGGTCACACCGAGCGGTGTGCCCTACGACCGGCTCGGCCCCGGCGACACCGTCGCCGTCGACCTGAAGGGCCGCCAGGTCCTCGGTGAACTGGCCCCGACCAGCGAACTCCCGCTCCATCTGGCGGTCTACCGCAACAGCGACGCGGTCGCCGTCGTGCACACCCACGCCGTTCACGCCACGGCCGTCTCCACCCTCGTCCCCGAGGTCCCGCTCGTGCACTACGCCGCCGCCATGCTCGGCGGCCCCGTCCGCACCGCGGCCTACGCGCGGTACGGAACGCAGGAGCTGGCCGACAACATGCTGGGCGCCCTGCGCGACCGCACAGGCTGCCTCCTCAGGAACCATGGGACCGTCACCTACGGATCCACCCTCGACGAGGCCTACGACCGCACCGCCCAGCTCGAATGGATGTGCAGGCTCTGGCTCACCGCCAGCTCCGTCCCCGGCCACTCCCCCTCCCTGCTCACCCGGGCCCAGCTGGACGAGGTGCAGGACGCCCTGAAGGGATACGGACAGCCCGGCTGACCGGGAGGAGCACGCCGCCCGGCCACCGGACGGCCCCCGCCCACTGGCAGGGTGCGGCACACCCCCGCAGACTGAAGCGGTGCGCCCGGCTACAGCGACGGCAGCAGCTGCCCTCACCATCCTCGGCGTCGGCGCGGCAGTGGTCGCGGCCGGCCGCTACGCGAGCGACGCCGCCCTCGGGGTGCCGTCCGGACGTCCCCTCCCCGCCGACCGCAAGCTCACTGTGCACGCCACGGCGGCCGGACAGGTCACGCTCACCCGCTCCTTCGCCGCGCTCCGGCCCGGTACGTACGGTCTGGTGGGCGACGGCGTCCACGCCGTGATCGGCCCGGTGATCGAACAGGCGCCGCACGCCGCCGACGCCGTCGTGCGCAGACTGGAACGCGTCAACAGCGGCAGTCTGGAACCCGGCACCCAGGTCCGGATCACCCCCGCGCTGTACAGCGGCGACCCCGGCACCGCCCTCGGCCTCGACCACCAGGACGTCGAGATCCCCGGCGAACTCGGCTCCCTTCCCGCCTGGTTCCTGCCCGGCCCCCGGGACACCTGGGTCATCACCGTGCACGGCCTCGGTACCACCCGCGAACACCCCATGAACGTCATGGAACTCCTGCACGGGCTGCGGCTTCCGGTGCTCGACCCGGCCTACCGGGGCGACCCCGGAGCCCCACGCTCCCCGGACGGCCTCGCCCACCTCGGCGAGTCGGAATGGCGCGACCTGGACGCGGCGATCCGCTTCGCCGTGCGGTACGGCGCCGAGAAGGTCGTCCTGCACGGCTGGTCCACCGGCGCCGCGATGGCCCTGCACGCGGCCGTCAACTCGGCACTGCGCGACCGGATCTGCGGCCTCGTCCTGGACTCCCCGGTGCTCGACTGGGCCACCACCCTGCGCGCCCTGACCACCGCCCGTGGCGTCCCGTCCGCACTGATGCCGCTCGCCGTCCGCGCCGCCCAGGGACAGACCGGACTGCACGGCGCCAGGCTCCTCGACACCTCCCTCCCGCAGGCTCTGCACGTCCCGACGCTGATCTTCCACGGCCCCGACGACACCCTGGCCCCCTGGCAGCCGTCCCGCGATCTTGCCGCGCGCCGCCCCGACCTGGTCGCCCTGCACCCCGTACCGCAGGCTCCGCATGCGGCCATGTGGAATGCCGGTCCGGCCCGCTACGAAGAGGCCATGCGGCGCTTCCTCACGCCCCTGATGTGACCTGATGCGACGGATCAGCCGGTTGGTCCGGCCGGGTCCGCCGCCCCTTCCCCCGCGAATTCGGGTTCCGTTTGGGCTTTCGGGCCGTCAGAGGCAAGACTGCTCCCGTGACGTCCCGTACCCCGCGCGACTCCAGGCTGCGACTTGTCCGCCCGCGACCCCTTGCGACCGCCCGCAAGGCCGTGACCACCCGGCGTACCAGGCCGGCCCCCCGCCCACCCGAGGGCACCCCGCCGCGTGCGGAACTGGCCCGCCAGGCCAGGGCCGCGCTCGCCGACGCCGTACGGATCGCCCGCTGGGCCGCCGACGGCGCGAGCCCCGGCACGGCCCCGCTCGCCGCCCACGCCCTCGAACGAGCCGCGGCCGCACTGGAATTGTCCCCGGCGCAGGTGCGCTCGGGCTGGGACCGGGCCCGCCTGGCCGGCCTCGTGGAGCTGCACGGCGAGACCGCACGCCCGGGCTGGCGGCTGCGCGCGTGGGACCGCGACGACTCCGCCGTGCTCCGCGGCTGGGTGGCGCTCTTCGACGCCTGGTCGCTCGTCCACCCGGCGCCCGAGGACATCGAGGCCACCGCGGTCGCCGAAGCCGTCGAGGCCGTGCCCCAGGTGCTCTCGCTCCTTCAGCTCTCGGCGGGCCCGGTCACCGTGCCCGCCCTCCTCGATCTCCTCGGCCAGCGCGTCGCGGAACTCCACGAGGAGCGCTGCGAGGTGCCGTACGGGCCGCAGGCGCTGCCCGAACCGGCGGAAGCCGCCCCCACCGGACACCCCGCCGCCCTGGTGGCGCGCCTCCTCGACTGGGCCCTGGAGGGGCTGGCCGCGGTCGGCGCACTCACGCTCGGCGTCGGCCACGCCACCCTCACTCCGCTCGGCAACTGGGCGGTCTGGGTCAAGCTGGAACAGATCTGCGTCGCCGCCCAGAGCCCGGCCGGGAACATCGAGCAGTCCGCCGCCGACATGCTGCTCGGCTGCGCCCGGCTCACCCCGGGACCGGCCCGTGCCGAGTACCGCGCCTGGCTCGCCGCCCGCCCCGTCGGCAGCGCCGTCGCCGAACTGCTCGCGGTCGCCCGCGGTGAGGACGCGCTGCTGCGCGGACTCGCCTTCGAAGCGCTCCGGGTCGTCGGCGCCCCTGCCGAGCCCGTGGTGCGCTCCGTCGTCACCGACGCGTCGCTGCGCCCGTACGCACTGATCTGGCTGGCCGAGTACGACGGAGCCGACCCCGAGGACGCCCAGGAGGTCCTCAGCCGCGAGGAATCCACCTGGCTGTGGGTCGACACGGCGGCGGCCGTCGCCGACCACGGCGAGACCGCGCTGCTGGTCCGCCATCTCGACTCGGCCGTCCAGGGCACTGTCCCGGCCCTGCTCGAAGAGGTACGGGCCGTGGGCCACCCGCGCACCGTCCAGGTGCTGGTGGCGCTGGCCGCCGCCCACCCGGATCCGGCCCTGGCCAAAGCCGTCCGCCGGGCGGCGTTCCAGGTGCACACCGGCGGCGCCTGACCGACCCGCAGCCATCCGCCCCGGGGATCGGCGGGCGCGTCAGCGCCTGCCCTCGGCCCCGGGCCGGGCCCCGGGCCCGAGGGCAGGCGCTCAGTCCGCGGCCCCCGGGGCGTACGTCCCGAAGCTCCACACATTGCCCTCCGCGTCCCGCGCCAGGTAGTCGCGCGAGCCGTAGTCCTGGTCCGTGGGCGGCATCAGGATCTCCACCCCGTGCTCCACGGCCCGGGCATGGTGGGCATCGACCTCGTCCACCACGACGTACACACCGCTCGGCCCTGCGCCCGCCATCGCCTTGGCGAAGACCCCCTCCCGGCCCTTGGAGCCCAGCATCACCCTGCCGTTGCCGCAGGACAGCTCCGCGTGCAGCACCGTGCCGTTCTCGTCCTGGTACACCGCCTCCTCGGTGAACCCGAGGCCCTCCGTGAGCGTCTTGATCGCGGCCTTCGCGTCGTCGTACAGAATCGTCGGACAGATCGTCGGAACCCCGGCCTGCGCGCCTGCCATGACGCTCACCCCTTTTCGCACTCCGCTTGACCTTCTGCTGTGATCTGCGTCTCAGTCTTCCACCGGCCACTGACAATGCCCGGTCCGGCTCAGCGGAAGGTGTTGCAGTCGGCCATGTCGCCGCTGCGGAAGCCGGTGGTGAACCACTGCTGGCGCTGCGCGGCCGAGCCGTGCGTCCAGGACTCGGGGGTGACCCGGCCCTGGAACCTCTCCTGGATCCGGTCGTCGCCCACCGCCGCGGCCGCGTCGAGCCCGTCCCGGATATCCGCCGGCGTCAGCGAGGTGATCAGCGGCCGCCCGGTCGACTCGTCGGGCGTGGTCGTCGCGTGGTGGGCCCAGACCCCGGCGTAGCAGTCGGCCTGCAGCTCCACCTTCACCGCGTTGCTGTTCGAGCCCGTCAGGCCGTCCTGCGACCGGCTCAGCGTTCCCATCTGGTTCTGCACATGGTGGCCGTACTCGTGCGCGACGACGTATGCCTCGGCGAACGGGCCACCGCTCGATCCGAACTTCGTCCGCAGCTCGTCGAAGAATCCCAGGTCCAGATAGACCTGCCGGTCGCCCGGGCAGTAGAACGGCCCGACCGCGAGGTTGCGGCACCACAGGCGGTGCCGATCCGGTCGGTGAACAGAACCGTCTTCGCGTCCGTGTACCGCGCGCCCCGCCGGGCGAACTCCTGGCGCCAGAAGTCCTGCACGCTGTTGACCACCGCGACGGTCCGGCAGTCGTCCCTGGTGTTCGCGTCCTGGCCGGTCCGGCAACTCTGCTCGACCTGCGCCGCCGAGGACGCGGTCGCCGTCGTGCCCGAGTCGCCCGACGACAGGCCCAGCTGGTCGGGGCCGACGCCGAAGAACAGCCCCAGGATCAGCGCGATGAGACCGACGATGCCGCCGCCCACTGTGGCCTTGCCGCCCGGGATCCGGCTGCCGCGCACATCCTGGACCTCGGATGTGTCCAGATCGGCGTCGTCGTCGAACTGCATGGGGGCACCACTCTCTGCTCCGGCCGCGGCTGCCTCACCGCCCTGCGCCGAGTATCGGGCGGTTCATCCGCATGTGCCCGTTTTTGGTAACAGGGTGCAGTGAACCGGCGGCGCTGGGCGAGCACCCGGCGGGCCAGGTGGGGGCAGTGGCGGCAGCACGCGGAAATGGAGTTGCACACCGCCAGTAGAATGACCCCTATGGCAATTCTCCTTGTGCACTAGACGGCGTCGAGATAACTCCGCCCGTCATCCCGCCCGCCGTCCATACCGCCCTGGAGTTTTACCCGTGATCACCGCTTCCGGCATCGAGCTGCGCGCCGGCGCTCGCATCCTCATCGAGTCCGCCTCCTTCCGTATCGCCAAGGGCGATCGCATCGGTCTCGTCGGCCGCAACGGAGCGGGCAAGACCACCCTCACCAAGTGCCTCGCAGGTGAAGGCGTGCCCGCCGGCGGCGCCATCACCCGCTCCGGCGAGGTCGGATACCTCCCGCAGGACCCGCGCACCGGCGACCTCGACATCCTCGCCCGCGACCGCATCCTCTCCGCCCGCGGTCTCGACGAGATCCTGCGCAAGATGCGTGAGAACGAGGAGCGGATGGCGAACGGCAAGGGCGCCACCCGCGAAAAGGCCATGAAGAAGTACGAGCGGCTGGAGACGGAGTTCCTCACCAAGGGCGGTTACGCCGCCGAGGCCGAGGCCGCCACCATCGCCGCCGCGCTCAGCCTGCCCGACCGGGTGCTCGGACAGCCGCTCCACACGCTCTCCGGCGGTCAGCGCCGCCGCGTCGAGCTCGCCCGCATCCTCTTCTCGGACGCCGACACCCTGCTCCTCGACGAGCCGACGAACCACCTCGACGCCGACTCGATCGTCTGGCTGCGCGACTATCTGAAGAGCTACCGCGGCGGCTTCATCGTGATCTCCCACGATGTCGACCTCGTCGAGACAGTCGTCAACAAGGTCTTCTACCTCGACGCCAACCGCTCGCAGATCGACATCTACAACATGGGCTGGAAGCTCTACCAGCAGCAGCGCGAGGCCGACGAGAAGCGCCGCAAGCGTGAGCGTCAGAACGCCGAGAAGAAGGCCGCGGCCCTCAACTCGCAGGCCGACAAGATGCGCGCCAAGGCCACCAAGACCGTGGCCGCGCAGAACATGGCCAAGCGCGCCGAGCGGCTGCTCTCCGGCCTGGAGGCCGTCCGGGTCTCCGACAAGGTCGCCAAGCTGCGTTTCCCCGAGCCCTCGCCGTGCGGCAAGACCCCCCTGATGGCGGAGGGGCTGTCCAAGTCCTATGGTTCGCTCGAAATCTTCACCGATGTGGACCTTGCCATCGACAAGGGCTCCCGCGTTGTCATCCTCGGCCTCAACGGTGCGGGCAAGACCACCCTGCTCCGGCTCCTCGGCGGCGCCGAGAAGCCGGACACCGGCGAGGTCATCGAGGGACACGGTCTCAGGCTCGGTTACTACGCGCAGGAGCACGAGACCCTCGACCCGGAGCGCACCGTCCTGGAGAACATGCGCTCCGCCGCCCCGGACCTCGACCTCGTCGAGGTCCGCAAGACGCTGGGCTCGTTCCTCTTCTCCGGTGACGACGTCGACAAGCCGGCCGGGGTGCTCTCCGGCGGTGAGAAGACCCGTCTCGCGCTCGCGACCCTGGTGGTCTCCTCCGCCAATGTGCTGCTCCTCGACGAGCCGACGAACAACCTCGACCCGGCCAGCCGCGAGGAGATCCTCGGCGCGCTGCGCACGTACAAGGGCGCGGTCGTTCTCGTCACGCACGACGAGGGTGCGGTCGAGGCGCTCCAGCCCGAGCGGATCATCCTGCTGCCGGACGGCGTCGAGGACCTGTGGGGCGCGGACTACCGGGACCTGGTCGCACTGGCCTGATCCACTTCGACTGGATCATTCGGCCCAGAGGTGATCCATCATCTGTGTGAGGACCTCTCATACCGCGGCGCGGCGCCCGGCAGATACCTGCCGGGCGCACCCATGTGGCGCTGCAGCCCCCCGTACGGCCCTGACCTGCCCGTTCATCTCGGATCCGCTGCCACCCATCCCCCTCGCCCTACGGAATGCTGGATTCCGGTTGTGAAGGCGTATTCCCGGGGTGCCAAACCGGTTGTACCGACCTTGCCGAATGGGTGGCCAGGAAGCCCTTGAGGGGTGATCATGAGAGTCCAGAGCGCACTTCCCATGAGGAGGCACGGGTGGCCGAGACTCTGAAGAAGGGCAGCCGGGTTACCGGCGCCGCGCGCGACAAGCTCGCGGCAGACCTGAAGAAGAAGTACGACTCCGGTGCGAGCATCCGGGCGTTGGCCGAAGAGACCGGCCGCTCCTACGGATTCGTCCACCGGATGCTCAGCGAGTCCGGAGTCACGCTGCGAGGGCGTGGCGGAGCGACACGAGGCAAGAAGGTCGCCGTGGCCTGACGGCCGTCGGCGGATCGGGGCACGTCGCAGGACGGACGCGTCCCGAGGGCTCACCGGTTTCGGCGGTGGCCACCCGGTAGATCGTGCGATCGACCGGGTGGTTACTGTTCAGTCACTTAGCTCGACCTGCTGACTGCACCCGATCCCGGAGGCGCCCCATGACCTCGCTCGACTCTGTGCTCGACCAGGACGGCGTACGACTCACCGTCGATGACGCGGTTGCCACGGTGACCCTCACCAATCCGGCCAGGCGCAACGCTCAGTCCCCCGCTCTGTGGCGGGCGTTGACGGCGGCCGGACGGGCACTGCCCGGCAGCGTGCGGGTCGTCGTGCTGCGCGGCGAGGGCAAGTCCTTCTCCGCCGGTCTCGATCGGCAGGCGTTCACCCCTGAGGGGTTCGACGGTGAGCCGTCCTTCCTGGACCTGGCGCGCGGTTCGGAGTCCGATCTCGACGCGACCATCGCCGAGTACCAGGAGGCGTTCACCTGGTGGCGCCGTAACGACATCGTGTCGATCGCGGCCGTCCAGGGACATGCCATCGGTGCCGGCTTCCAGCTCGCCCTCGCCTGCGATCTGCGGATCGTCGCCGAGGACGTGCAGTTCGCCATGCGCGAGACCAGCCTGGGTCTGGTCCCGGACCTCACCGGCACGCACCCCCTGGTGAACCTGGTGGGATACGCCCGCGCGCTCGAAATCTGTGCCACCGGCCGCTTTGTGTACGCGGAGGAGGCCGAGCGCACCGGCCTCGCCAACCTCGTCGTCCCCGCCGACCAGCTCGACGAGGCGGCCCGCGACCTGTCCGCCGCACTGCTGGCGGCCCCGCGCGACGCCGTCATCGAGACCAAGGCGCTGCTGAGCGGTGCCGTCTCGCGTACGTACGAGGACCAGCGCACCGCCGAGCGCGCGGCGCAGGGCCGCCGACTGCGCGACCTTGCGGGCGTCACCGACTGAGCGCACGGCACCAGCCGGGCGAAGGGCCGCCCGGCCGTCCCTCTCAGCCCTCCTCCACCACCGCGGTGACCAGCACGGTGACCGGCGGATGCCCCGTCACGGCGTCCGACACCGCCATGCGCACCGCCAGCGCCACGTCGAGTGCCCGGTGGTCCCCGGACGTCGCCAGCTCGACCCGCACATGGTCCGGCGCCGTGTGCACCGCGCTGCCCAGTACCCGGGTCAGTGCCGCGACACCGGGGACCCCGGCGGCCGCGGTCCCCGCCACGCCCTCCGGCTCCGTTCCACGCACCGGGGACGGCTCCGGAGCCGGCCGTTCGGGGGCCGTGTCCAGCAGCTCCGTCACCCGCAGATCCACCTCGCCCACCACCAGGCCCAGCCGCTGTGCGGCGGCCGTCAGCAGCGCCGAGCGCAGTGCGGCGGCGGCGGCGGGCAGCGGCCGGTCGGCCGTTGCGGACATCGTCGCCTCGATTCGCAGCGGCCCGGGCGGCAGCGCACTGGGCGGGGCAGGCAGTGCCGGGCTCGGGGCGGAGTCCGGATCCGCCACCGCGATCCGTACGTCACCGAGCACCGGGCCGGAGCCGGGCGCGCCGGCCGTCCGGCGCAGCACCGCGACGGCGGCCCGCTCCGAGATCCACGCGCCGTCCGCCGGACCGCCCAGAGGAAGCAATCGGCCCAGGCCGAGCCTTTGCCGTACCGCAGCTGTCCATCCGTCGGCCCTGTGCGGGCTGTCAGCCGTCGTCATTGCTCCAGCCTGCCGCATCCACGGCGCGAGACGGGGCAAGCGCACTTAATGTGGGCAACGAAGTTCGACCCTGCCCCGAAGGGAAGAGTGGCGATGACCGACACCCCACAGCGGAACCGGCCCGAGCACCCCGACAACGCGACGGGGGACGACAGCAGAAGGAGCACGCTGACCAAGCGCGGTGGGGGAGATCCCGCCACCCGTGGCCGCACGACCATCGCCGACGGTGTGGTCGAGAAGATCGCCGGTATGGCGGCGCGCGACGTGGTCGGTGTCCATGCGATGGGAAGCGGTCTCTCCCGCACCTTTGGAGCGGTGCGCGACCGGGTCCCCGGCGGCGGCAAGTCCGTGACCCGCGGCGTCAAGGCGGAGGTCGGCGAGTCGCAGACCGCCCTCGACCTGGAGATCGTCGTCGACTACGGCGTGTCGATCTCCGACGTCGCCCGTGATGTGCGGGAGAACGTCATTGCGGCGGTCGAACGGATGACGAGCCTCGAGGTCGTCGAGGTCAATATCGCGGTCAGCGATGTGAAGCTGCCCGACGAGGAGGACGAGGACCAGTCCGAGCCACGTCTCCAGTAGGCCTCCCACCCGACGCAGTTGAGGAGCGCACGATGAGCATGGCTGTGGTCGGCCTAGTGGCCGGCATGGCGCTCGGATTCGCTGGGTACTTCGGCGGATTCGGGGCCTTTCTGCTGGTCGCAGCGTTGGGAGCGGTCGGCTTCATCGCCGGTCGCTTCCTCGACGGCGACCTGGAACCCGGCGACTTCTTCCGGAGTCGCGAGCGCGGCGACCGACGGCGGTGACGGCGTTGTCGGGGGTGCTCGGCGGGATCCCCGCCGCGGAACGTGGGGAGACCCGGATCGCCGACAGGGTGGTCGCGAAGATCGCCGCACAGGCAGCGAAGGAGGCGATCGACGAGCCGCCGAAGGAGGGGGCATCTCCACGCGCCACCGTCACGGTGCACCGCGACACCGCACGGGTGCGGGTCAGTCTGGAACTCGGATACCCCACCGACATCGGCCGCCAGTGCGGTGCCGTGCGTCGGCAGGTCACCGAACGGGTAAAGGCGTTGGCGGGGATGGAAGTGCCCGAAGTGGCCGTACAGGTCGAGCGTCTGCACCCCGCGGGAGCGAGTGCCGCGGCACAGGGGAGGATCCGATGACCGAACCCCAGGACCCGGGGAACAGCACGAGGCACCTGCCCACCGTCGACCCCGCGGAACACGGCGGCCAAGTGGCCCTGGACCAGTCGGCCTCCGCCGCCTCGTACGACCCGGCGCCGACGAAGGAAGGCGGCGGCAGCAGCGCCGGCCGTTTCTGGTCCGCGCGCCGCATCCCCGCCGGTCTTGTCGCGCTGGTGGTCCTCGGCGGCTCCGGCCTGCTGCTGTACGACGTGGCGGCGGTGCGGGCCGACCATCCGGCGATGCAGTGGCGCCGCTCGCTCGCCGACGAGCTGGCGCAGCGGCCGCTGAACAACGTATGGGTGCTGGCCGGAGCGGGGGTCGCCATGGTGATCGGCCTGTGGCTGATCGTCCTCGCCGCCACGCCCGGCCTGCGCGACCTGTTGCCGATGCGCCGCGACCGTCCCGGTGTACGGGCCGGGATCGACCGGACTGCCGCCGCTCTGGTCCTGCGTGACCGGGCGGTGGAGGTGTCCGGCGTGCAGTCGGTGCGGGTCCGGATGGGGCGTGGCAAGGCCGCGGTGCGCGCCGTGTCGCACTTCCGTGAACTCGACGACGTACGGGCCGACCTGGACACCGTACTGGCACAGGGCATCGACGAACTGGGCCTGGCGAAGCCGCCGAGCCTGTCGGTGCATGTCCGCCGTCCGGCCAAGAAGGGGTGACCGCGGTGCTCAGTACCGTCAACCGGGTACTGCTCGGCCTCGCCGGGCTGGTGCTGATCTGCGGCAGCGGCGCGGTATTCGCCGCTGGACTGGGTCTCTCCGTACCGTCCTGGTGGCCGTGGGACGGCAGGACCGATGTGCTGCTCTCCGAGGCCGACCGGGACCGCTGGCGCGCCGACGGCTGGTGGTGGCCGACCGTGATCGCGGTTCTTGCCGTGCTGGTCGTCCTCGCGCTGTGGTGGTTCCTCGCCCAGCTCCGCCGCGCCCGCCTCGCCGAGGTGCTGGTCGACAGCGGCGACGGCGAGGGGGCGCTGCTGCGCGGCCGGGCCCTGGAAGGCGTGCTCGCCGGGGAGGCGGGGACGCTGGACGGGGTGGCCCGTGCCCAGGTGATGCTGGTCGGCCGGCGCAGTTCGCCGCAGGCCCGGATCAGGCTGCTGATGGAACCGCATGCGGCACCGGACGAGGCACTGGGCCGCCTCACGGACGAGGCACTGGCCCATGCGCGGGACTCGGCGGGGCTGGCGCAGCTGCCGGCCGAGGTCCGGCTGCGAGCGGTCAAACACCGTGCAGAACGCGTGAGTTGACGGCGAGGACGTCCGGCAGCTTCACCGTCGCGTCCACCGGGTCCCCCATGCCCTTGAGGCCATGGGGAGGTCGGGGACTTGAGGCCACCGGACGGCCCCGCTGCCCCGCACCGGCTCAGAACCCGTGCCGCACACCGCCGTCCACCGGAACCATGATCCCCGTCAGATACGACGCCGCGGGCGACAGCAGGAACGCTGCCGTCCGGCCGAACTCCTGCGGCGTACCGTACCGGCGCAACGGAATGCGCGCCTCGGCCGCCGCACGCGACGCCTCCGCGTCGCCGGACAGCGCGTCCAGCTCACGCACGCGGTCCGTGTCGATCCGGGCCGGCAGCACGCCCACCACGCGGATGCCCCGCGGGCCGAGCTCGTCGGCCAGGGACTTGGCGAATCCCGCCAGGCCCGGTCGCAGGCCGTTCGAAATGGTCAGTCCGGCGATCGGCTCATGGACCGAGCCGGAGAGCACGAAGCCGATCACCCCGCCCTCGCCGAGAGCCGCGGCCGCCGTACGGGCCAGACGTACCGCGCCCAGGAACACCGAATCGAATGCCGACTGCCACTGCTCGTCCGTGTTGTCCGCGACGAAGCCGGGGGCGGGCCCGCCGACACTGATCAGTATGCCGTCGAGCCGCCCGAACCGCTCATGGGCGGCGTCCACCAGCCGCTGCGCTGCGGCGGGCTCCGCATTGTCGGCGGCGAGACCCACGGCATCCGGCCCCAGTTCGGCGGCGGCCGCCTCGACCCGCTTCTCGTCACGGCCGGTGATGATCACCTTCGCGCCGTCCGCCACCAGTTCCCGCGCCGTGGCGTTGCCCAGCCCCCGGGTCGCGCCGGTGACGATGTACACACGGTCCTTCAATTCAAGATCCATGGCCCCTATCCTGCCGCCTCGGCCTCCTGCATGTCCTCCCCGGTCAGTGCGACGGCGGTGCCCACCAGTCCGATATGGCTGAATGCCTGCGGGAAATTGCCCAACTGCCGCCGCGCCACGGTGTCGTACTCCTCGGAGAGCAGCCCGACATCGTTGCGGAGCGCGAGGAGCCGCTCGAAGAGTTCGGTGGCCTCCTCGGTGCGCCCGGTCAGACGCAGCGCGTCCGCCAGCCAGAACGAGCACGCCAGGAACGCCCCTTCGCCGCCCGGCAGCCCGTCGATCGAGACGCCCTCCGTGCTGTAGCGGCGGACCAGACCGTCGCTGCCCAGCTCGGCCCGGACCGCGTCGACCGTGCCGACGAGCCGCGGATCGTCCGGCGGCAGGAATCCGGTCCGGGCGATCAGCAGCGTCGCGGCGTCCAGGTCCCGGGAGCCGTACGACTGCGTGAATGTGTTCCGAACCGGGTCGTACCCCTTCTCGCACACCTCTCGGTGCACGGCGTCCCGCATCACCCGCCACCGCTCGGCGTCCCCGGCCAGCGACGGGTTCGCCTCCAGGGTGCGCACCGCGCGGTCGGCGGCGACCCAGGCCATCACCTTCGAGTGCACGAAGTGGCGGCGCTGGCCGCGGATCTCCCAGAGACCCTCGTCCGGCTCGCGCCAGGTGGACTCCAGGAACCCGAGCAGGCTGAGCTGCAGGCTCCAGGCGTGCGGTTGGTCGGCCAGGCCCGCCTCGCGCGCGAGCCGGAGCGAGTCGATGACCTCTCCGTACACATCGAGCTGGCGCTGCCGGACCGCCGCGTTGCCGATCCGGACCGGGCTGGAGTTCTCGTATCCGCTCAGCCATGGCAGCTCCGCCTCCGGCAGCCGCCGTTCGCCCGACAGTCCATACATGATCTGCAGGTCTGCGGGGTCCCCGGCGACGGCGCGCAGCAGCCAGTCCCGCCAGGCTGCGGCCTCTCCCACATAGCCGGCCGAGAGCAGCGCGTTGAGTGCCAGGGTGGAGTCCCGCAGCCAGCAGAAGCGGTAGTCCCAGTTCCGTACACCGCCGATCTCCTCCGGCAGTGACGTGGTGGGGGCCGCCACGATGCCGCCGGTCGGGGCGAAGGTGAGCGCCTTGAGGGTGATCAGCGAGCGGATCACGGATTCCCGGTACGGGCCCCGGTACTTGCAGCGGGCCGACCACTCGGCCCAGTCGGAAAGGGTGTTCTTCAGCGCCTCGTGCGGATCGACGAGATCGGGGCGCGGCGAGTGCGAGGGGTGCCAGGTCAGTACGAACGCCACCTGCTCGCCCGCGGAGACGGTGAACGACGAGCAGGTGGAGAACTCCTGGCCCCACGTCTTGACCGGCGGCTCGCTGCGCAGCCAGACCGAGTCGGGTCCGGCGACCGCCACCCGGTGGCCCTGCGAGCGGCGCATCCACGGCACGATGGAGCCGAAGTCGAAGCGCAGCCGGATCACCGATGTCATGTCGACGGTGCCGCTGATCCCCTCGACGATCCGCATGACATCGGGTTCCTGGTCACGCTGCGGCATGAAGTCGATGACCTTGACGGTACCGGTGCGGGTCTCCCAGAACGTCTCCAGGACGAGCGAGTCACCCACATAGCCGCGCCGGGTGCAGGTGTCCGCGCCCTTCGGGGCGATGTGCCAGTGGCCGTTGTCGTCGTCGCCGAGCAGGGCGGCGAAACAGGCGCCCGAGTCGAAGCGGGGCAGACAGAGCCAGTCCACAGAACCGTTCCTGCCGACCAGGGCGGCTGTCTGCAGATCGCCGATGAGGGCGTAGTCCTCGATGCGTGGGGTCACGTTCTGCCGTGTTCCCGAACCGGGGCTCCGCTAAGCAGCCGGTGTCCCACGGGCGGCCGCAGACACCTGTCGAGGCCACTCGCCGAGCGGCCTCCGGTCAAGCTGTCGCGGGCACCGTGTCAGACCGTTGCGGGCTCCGGCTCTCCGGCTGCCTCGGCCTCGGCCGCCGCCTCCACCCGGTCGCGCTTCTCGCGCCGGGCCAGCACCACATATCCGACGGGGACGCCCGCGGCGAACAGCCACCACTGGACCGCATAAGCCATGTGCGGACCGATGGAGCTGTCGTCGGGGGCCTCGATCAGCTCGGGGACGTCGCCGGACGGTTCGGGCCCGGCCTGCTCGATGTAGCCGCCGAGGACCGGCCGGGAGAGCGCCTTGGCCTGCTGAGCGCTGTTGATCAGCATCACCTGGCGGTCCGGCAGGTCCGGCAGGTCCTTGATGCCGCTGGTGCCCGTCGTCTCGTCGGCCTTGAGCCGCCCCGTGACGGTCACCTCGCCCCTGGGCACGGCCGGGATGTCCGGGAAGGCGCGCTGGTCGTCGGCGGCGGTGACCCAGCCGCGGTTGATCAGGACCGTACCGCCGCCCTTGAGGTCGAGCGGGATCAGTACGTGGAAGCCGATGCTGCCGTCGGTGGAGGTCCGGCGGCGCACGACGACCTCGTGCTCCGTGTCGTACGTCCCCGTGGCCGTCACCGCACGCCAGTAGTCGGAGCGCGGGACCGTGTGACCCGGGGAGGTGAGCGTGGCGACCGGAACCGGCTTCGCCTTGAGGTTGTGCGAGATCAGAGAGTTCTGCGCCACCCGGTGCTCATGCCGGTGCAGCTGCCAGAAGCCCAGCTCGACCATCGTGGGAATGAGGACGAGGGTGAGGAGGGCGAGGATCAGCCACTGCCGGGTCAACAGGAAGCGGTACACCCCACGACGGTACAACTGCGTCATGGGGTGCATCGCGGAGGGGGTGGCGGAACGGGCCGCGCGGCCGGTGGTCAGACTTTGTCGATGATGCCCACCTTCCCCTCGGCCCGGGCGCAGTGACCGCCGCAGAACCAGTGCCCGTCCACCTCGACACCCTGGCCGATGACCTGAACCCGGCAGTGCTCACAGATGGGCGCCATCCGGTGAATCGCACAGGAGAAGCAGTCGAAGACGTGCACCGCGCCCTGCGCGTGCACCTCGAACGACATGCCGTAGTCGTTTCCGCAAACTTCACAACGTGCCATGCGCCACAGGGTGGGACGCGGGGGCGCCGGGCGGCGAGCGGCGGACGGGCGAGTCGCCCCCGGTTCACTCCGATGACGGCGTCGGCAGGGCAGGAGCCACTGGCGCCCCGGTCGTCGTCGACACCTGTGCCACATCACGCAGCAGGTGGGTGAAGGCGCTCTCGTCCACGATCGGCGTGCCGAACGCCTTTGCCTTCACGGTCTTCGACGTCGCCGCGCCGGGGTCGTTGGTGACCAGCAGGCTGGTCAGCCGGGAGACGCTGGTCGCCACATGCAGCCCGGCCTCGATCGCCCGGTCCTCCAGTAGCTCACGGTCGATGGAGGTGTCCCCGGAGAACGCCACCCGCATGCCCTGCATGAGAGGTTTGTCCTTGTCGTACCGCCCCGGGTTCGGATACGGGCAGGCCGGCCGCTTGCGCGAAGGGCGCCAGCTGCTCTGGCTGCCGTACGACGGCTGGTAGCCGACCCGCGGGGTGACCGGGGAGTCCGACCACTCGGTCAGCGGGCGGCACTCCAGCAGCGGCAGCCGCACGCCGTCGCGCGCCGCCGCGTGCAGACTCGGCCGGAACGCCTCGGCCAGCACCCGGGCATCGTCCAGCGCGTGGTGCGCACGCTGCTGTACGACTCCGAAGTGCGCGGCCAGCGACTCCAGCTTGTGGTTGGGCAGCGGCAGCCGGAGCTCCTTGGAGAGCGCGATGGTGCAGAGCCGGTGCTCGACGGGGGCGACGACCGCGGCGCGTGCGTACTCCCGGGCCAGCATCGACCAGTCGAAGGCGGCGTTGTGTGCGACGAGCACGCGGCCCGCGAGCCGCTCGGACAGCTCGGCGGTGACCTCGGGGAAGAGCGGGGCGCCCTCCAGGACATCGCTGGTCAGGCCGTGGATCCAGACGGGGCCGGGGTCCCGCTCCGGGTTGACGAGGGTGTACCAGTGGTCCTCGACATTGCCCTGCGCGTCCAGCCGGTAGACGGCAGCGGACACTATCCGGTCGTCCCGGGCGAGTCCGGTGGTCTCCACGTCGACGACCGCGTACCCCTGTGGGTAGGCGGTCGGCCATGGTGCTGCGGTCTGGCGGTCGTCGAGCATGGTCACAGAGAATACGGGCCGGGACTGACAGCCCCCCATCCGGGCGCCTTCTGTTCGAGCCGCCCGGCGAGGGGCCGGCTAGCTCCTACCGGTGGCGAGCAGTCCGTTCACCAGCGCCCGCATCGACGCCGTGAACAGTCGTTCCTGGTCGGCGGGGAGGGCGAGCGCGCGGGCCAGCGCCGGGTCGTGCTCGGCCGTGGCCGCGCCCCAGAGATCACCCTCGCCGGGGGACTGGACCGGGGAGCGTTCCCGGTTGCGTTCGACGAGCAGGAAGCCGACGGTCTGGAACTGGACCGCCCGCACCGCGTCGGCGGCCCGTGCCCCGCGCAGCCCCGCGGCGTGCACCCGAGGTACGCGGCGTGGTCGGCGAGCAGCTGCCGCTGCCCGAACCGGCGGAGAAGCTCGACGTAATGGGTTGAACGGAAGACCGTTTCGCCGTTCTTTTTGATTTGCTGCGACATCGACTGGCCGGTCTCGCCGATAGGAGCCGCTCGCCAGTGCTGCGAGCCCGGCCCTTCGCCCCGGGTGGGTCGGTACACGTCTGGTGAGGGCACGGATGAGACCCTCCCCGGGTGATGGAGACACAAGCCCACGATGAAGCCCATAGCGACGGCCTCGGCGCGCGGCTGAACTGGCTGCGCGCCGCGGTCCTCGGCGCCAACGACGGCGTGGTCTCCACCGCAGGCCTTGTCGTCGGCGTCGCAGGGGCCACCGGTGACCGCGGCGCCCTGCTGACGGCGGGCCTGGCCGGGCTGTTGGCCGGCTCCATGTCGATGGCGGCGGGCGAGTACGTATCGGTGTCCACCCAGCGTGATTCGGAGCAGGCCGCGCTGGCGATGGAGAAGCGGGAGCTCCAGGAGACCCCAGAGGCGGAACTCGCCGAGCTGACCGGCCTGTTGGAGGGCAAGGGTCTGAGCCGGGAAGTCGCCCGCGAGGCCGCCGTCCAGCTCACTGCACGCGACGCGCTGCGCGCCCACGCGGAGGTGGAACTGGGCATCGATCCCGACGACCTGACGAACCCGTGGCACGCGGCGGGTGCAAGCTTCCTGGCCTTCACGGCGGGCGCGCTGCTGCCGCTGCTGGCGATCGTGCTGCCGCCGTCCTCGGTGCGGCTGATCATCACGGTACTGGCGGTACTGGCGGCGCTGGCGCTCACGGGGTGGTGGAGCGCGCGGCTGGGTGATGCGGCGGTGGCGCGCGCGATGCTGCGGAACATGGGTGGGGGAGCGCTGGCGATGGCGGTTACCTATGGGGCGGGGGCGTTGCTGGGGGCCGTGGGGGTGTGAGCTGCTGTCGGATTGCTGCATTGAAGTGAGTGATGGTGAGCGGGAGTGAGTCCTGTGGGTGGGTTTGTAGGGGTGGGAACGGGGGTTCTGGGGCCGAATGGGTGACCTTGGTGGCGCCCGGGCCTTGCGGGGTGGCGATCCGGGACCGCCTCAAACACCTGACCGCCCAGGACGAGTTGGTGCTGCGTGCGGTCGGTGAGCATCAGGGTGCGCTGGCTTCCGGTGATCTCAAGGCCCGCTGTGCGGATGGTCTGGAGCACGGTGCGCAGACCTGGGCGGCGCGTAAGCGGGAGCTGACCGCGCTGTCGTCGTCGCGGATCGCGGGTGCGATCACCAAGGCCACGCATGATCAGTGGGCGCTCGCACGCCGCTGCCAGGCGGCGCATGTCCAGAGCCTGGAGGCCGGGATCAAGACGTTGCGGCACCGCCTGTCCCGCCCGGGAACGCGGAACGAAGCGGGCCGCGGGCGGCTACCGCTCCAAGGGCGAGTGGTTCCACAAGTCCCGCCGCCTCGCGATGCTGGAGGCGCGGCATGCCGCTGCTGTAGCCGACTGGCGGGCCGGACGGGTGCGGGTGGTACGGGGCGGCAAGCGTCTCCTCAACACCCGCCACCACCTCACCGAGGCCGAGCTCACCGAGGAGCAGTGGCGGGAACGGTGGGAGGCGGAACGCTGGTTTCTCGCTGCCGATGGTGAGTCGGGGAAGCGGTTCGGGAACGAGACGATCCGCGTCACCCCGGACGGCGAGGTCAGCATCAGACTGCCTGCCCCGCTCGCGCACCTGGCCAATGCCAGGCACGGCCGGTACATCCTCACCGGCCGTATCGCGTTCGCGACGGCCGGGTCGTCACCACGTACCGGGCTCGTGGGTAGGCCGCGACGAGGTCCTTGAGCCACCGCTCCGTACGGTTGCGCAGCTGCATCGGCACCTCGTCCACGCCGTCCACCAGGACCAGCGCCCGACCGCTCGTCAGCAGGCTGTCCGCCCATCCGGCCGGTGCCGAGCCGTCCATGGGGGCACCGGCGGCGCGCAGGAAGTCGTCCGGAGTGGGCAGCGCCTCGTGCGAAGTGAAGGCGCGCAGCCGCAGTACGAACGGCACACAGCGGTTCCAGTCCGCCAGCTCGCTGTCGAACGTACGACCGGCCGCGTTCAGGGCCAGCCATTGCACCAGTGTGCTCTTGCCCGAACCGGCCGGACCACGCAACAGCAGCCGGTCTGTCTCGCCCAGCGCCTGCTCGATCCTGATCGTCACGTGGCCCGGATGTTCCAGGCCGACTTCGCGGGGCGGGGGAGCGGACGGACCGGATCCGGTACCAGACCTGCGCCTGGCTTGGGAGCCAGCAGCGACTTGGTTACCGCGCCAATGACCGTGGTGGCCAGCCGAATCAATGCAACTTCCGTACTGGGCACGTAAGTTCCTCCCCATCGCCGACTCGCGTACCGGAAATCCTACGACGGCTCTCTTGGCAGAAGCCGCCAAAGGTTGCTGACATCGCGTCTCGCATACTTGTTGGTAACAACGTCTAGTCCCCGACCGGCCACCCGCTCTACGGTGCTCGCATGGAGCCGAACCTGCCCGATGTCGTGCTGTGGTCCATACCGGCCTTCGTCCTGCTCACCGTTGTCGAAATGGTCAGCGCTCGCATTCACCCCGACGAGGACGCCGCCGGGTACGAGACCAAGGACGCTGTCACCAGCGTCACCATGGGGCTCGGCAGTCTCGTCTTCGACCTGCTGTGGAAAGTGCCCATCGTGGCCATCTACACCGCGGTCTACGAGCTGACCCCGCTGCGCGTCCCCGTCCTGTGGTGGACGATCCTGCTGATGCTGCTCGCGCAGGACTTCTTCTACTACTGGTCCCACCGGGGCCACCACGTCATCCGGATCCTCTGGGCCTGCCATGTGGTCCACCACTCCAGCCGGAAGTTCAACCTCACCACCGCACTGCGCCAGCCCTGGACCTCGCTGACCGTCTGGCCGTTCTACGTTCCGCTCATCGCCTGCGGGGTCCATCCGGCGGCGCTGGCCTTCTGCTCCTCGGCCAATCTCGTCTACCAGTTCTGGGTGCACACCGAACGGATCGACAAACTCCCCCGGCCCTTCGAGTACGTCCTGAACACGCCCTCCCACCACCGGGTGCACCACGCCTCCCAGGGCGGCTATCTCGACCGGAACTTCGGCGGCATCCTGATCCTGTGGGACCGGCTCTTCGGCTCCTTCACCGCCGAGACCGAGCGGCCCGTCTACGGGCTCACCAAGAACATCGCCACCCACAACCCGCTGCGCGTCGCGACCCATGAGTACGCCGCGATCGCCCGGGACGTGCGGGCGGCGGACAGCTGGGGCGAGCGGGCCGGGCGGATCTTCCGCGGGCCGGGCTGGCAGCCGGCGCCGACGGCCGCCCCGACCGCCGCCTCCGGCGCTGCCCCCACCGCCGTTGCCGTCCGGGAGAGCACCGGATGAGCGCCGGCGCCGTCACGGACGCGCGGGCACGGTTCGTACGCCCCCTGCTCATCGCGTTTGTCGTCGCCTCCGCCGTCGATCTCGTCGGTGTCCTCGCGGATGTGCGTCTCGCCCATCTCGTCGCCAAGCCGCTGCTGATGCCGCTGCTCGCCGGGTACGCCGCCGCCCGCCGTGGACCTCGGCTGCTCATCGCCGCACTGCTCTTCGGCTGGGGAGGCGACACACTCCTGCTGCCCGACGCAGATGCCGCGTTCCTCATCGGCATGGGTTCCTTCGCCGCAGGCCATGTCTGCTATCTGTGGCTCTTCGGGCGTGCCCGCAGCTCCCTGCTGCTCGGTGCGGGGTACGCCGCGGTCCTCGCCGCCTTCGTCGCCCTCGTCTGGGGCGGGCTCCCCGCGGACCTGCGGATCCCGATGGCCGGCTACAGCCTGCTGCTCACCGCGATGGCCTACCGGTCCAGCACCCGCGGCCGGTACGCCGCGCTCGGCGGGGCGCTCTTCCTGCTGTCCGACGCGCTCATCGCCAGCGGCATCGCCGACTGGCCGCAGCTGCCCGCCCCGGACTTCTGGGTCATGCTCACGTACATCGTGGCGCAGTTCCTGCTGACCGTCGGGGTGCTCACGACAGGCCCGGAACGGACCGTTGCCGCCCCTGGGGCGTACGGTGAGCGGAGTATCAGAATCTGAGATCAGCAAGGACCCTCACGCATGCGCGCCACTGTCATCCATGCCCCCCACGACATTCGTGTCCAGGAGGTGCCGGACCCGACGATCCAGCAGCCCACCGATGTGGTGCTGCGGGTCCTGCGGGCCTGCATCTGCGGCAGCGACCTGTGGGCGTACCGCGGCGAGGCCGCCCGCCAGCCCGGCCAGCGCATCGGCCACGAGTTCATCGGGATCGTCGAGGAGGCGGGACCGGAGGTCAGCGGCTTCGCGGCCGGTGACCTCGTCGTCGCCCCCTTCGTCTGGTCCGACGGCACCTGCGCGTACTGCGCCGAGGGCCTGATGACGTCCTGCCCGCAGGGCGGCTTCTGGGGCTCGGTCGGCTCCGACGGCGGGCAGGGCGAGGCCGTGCGCGTCCCGTTCGCCGACGGCACGCTGGTCAAGCTCCCGGCCGCCGCCGCGTCCGACGACCGCCTGCTCACGGCGCTCCTGGCCCTGTCCGACGTGCTCGGCACAGGACACCACGCCGCCATCGGCGCGGGTGTGAAGCCCGGCATCACGGTCGCGGTCGTCGGTGACGGGGCGGTCGGCCTGTGCGGCGTCATGGCCGCCAAGCGGCTCGGCGCCGAGCGGATCATCGCGCTCGGCCGCCACCAGGTGCGCACGGACATTGCCCGCACCTTCGGAGCCACGGACGTCGTCGCCGAGCGCGGCGAAGCAGCCGTCGCCGCCGTGCGGGAACTGACCGGCGGCGCGGGCGCCCACGCCGTGATCGAGGCCGTCGGCACCGAACAGTCGATGCGCACGGCGGTCGGGATCACCCGCGACGGCGGCTCGATCGGCTACGTCGGCGTGCCGCACGGCAGCGGCACCGGCCTGGACCTCGGCGTCATGTTCGACCGGAACATCGCCCTGCGCGGCGGCGTCGCGCCCGTGCGTGCGTACATTCCGGAACTGCTCCCCGACGTCCTGGCCGGCACGATCGACCCGTCGCCCGTCTTCGACCTCACCATCGGCCTCGACGAGGTCCCCGCCGGCTATAAGGCGATGGACGAGCGCACGGCGCTGAAGGTCCTCATCAAGCCGTAGTGGTAAGCCACTTCGGTGCATCCGCGCCCAACCGGCCCGGCGGACGCGACCAGTCCGCCGGGCCGCCCGCGAAGGAGACCGGCGGCAGGGCGTACCGCAGCCGGCCCGGCGCGCTGTCCGTGGAGCCGAGGTACTTCTCGGGGTCGTACGTCTCCGGGGGGTCGTACGCCTCTGACGGGCCGGACAAGTCCTGAGTGCGCGCGAGCCCGCCGCACAGCCAGTGCGCCGTCTGCCCGAGCGCCAGCCGCAGCAGCCGCGAACCGCCGTCGTCGTGCTGCTCGGTCAGCGCCCGCAGCACGCCAGCCGCCAGCAGATAGCCGGTGCCGTGGTCGAGGGCCTGCGCGGGCAGCGCGCCCGGCGTCCCGTCGTCCCCCTCCACGGCCGCGATCCCGGTGGCCACCTGCACCAGACTGTCGAAGCCGCGCCGCTCGTGCCACGGCCCGTACCGCCCCCACGCGGACACCTGCGCGAGGACCAGCCCGGGACGGCGTACGGCGAGCGCCTCCGGAGTCAGGCCGTACGCCTCCAGCGCGCCCGGCCGGTACCCGGTGACCAGCACATCGGCGGCGGTGAGCAGCTCGTCGAACGTCGCCCGGTCCGCCCGGTCGCCCAGATCCAGGGAGACCGACCGCTTGCCGAACCCCGTGTCGTTGTGGGCTTCCTGACTTTCCGGCAGCTGCGGTGCGTCGATCCGCAGGACGTCCGCGCCCAGCAGCGCCAGCGTGCGGGTAGCCACCGGACCGGCCAGGACACGGGTCAGATCGAGGACCCGGAGCCCGGCGGCGGGCAGCAGCGGCGAACCCGACACGGCGGGAAGGCGGCGCGGACCCGCCTGGCCCGGCCCCTCGGTCCGGTCGAGCGTCAGCAGCGGCCGGGTGGCGATCGCGGCGCCCTGCTCGTGCGCCGCCCACTCCTCGGGGGTACGCAGTGCGATGGCCAGACCGCCTGCGGCGTACACCGTCTCCTCGGTCTCCACCGCCCGCCGCTCGGCGAGCACCGCGGCCACCGTGTCCACTCCGGCATCGGCGGGCAGGCCGAGCGCGCTGAGCAGCCGGGCCCGGTGGTGCGGGTAGTTGGCGTGGGTGCGGACCCAGCCGTCGGCCGTCCGCCAGAACCGGGACAGCGGGGCGAATGCAGTCGGCGCGCGCCCGTCGACCCGCAGATGCCGCTCGCTGAGGAACGCGGTGGCCACCGCACCGTCGTCGACCCGGACCCGCGCCACCGGTCGGGCGGTTCTCCCCGCACGGCGCACGGCCAGTTCGGTGGCGGCCAGCGCACAGACCGCGACGGTGGATCGGGCCAGCTCCATGACGGGCAGCCGCGCGGGCAGCAGCCCGGCCGGTCCGCCGCCGTCGATACGGCCCAGAAGTGCGGGATCGCCGCCGAGGGCGGACCATGCCTGCTCCGTACCGGAGTTCTGCGTGTCGATCACATCTGCCATGACCGCACTATGGCACTGAGTGCCACCGCAGTGCGAGGGAAGGGCCGAGGACAGTCGCCCCCGGCCCTTCCCCGATACGCGTGGTGACTACCTGCGGACCGCGTCCAGCGCGTCCACCACACCGGCGCCGTAGAAGCCGTTGCGGTTCCTCGGGCCCTCGCAGACGGCGTCGATCTTGCCGTCGCCGTTGATGTCGTACGGGTCGCCGCACGCGGTGGCGTCAGCCTCGCTCACCAGCAGCGCCTTCACCGCGGCCGCCGAGGCATGCGGGTGCGACGACTTGATCAGGGCCACCACACCCGCGACATGCGGGGAGGCCATCGACGTACCGGCCTTGTAGCCGTACTTGCCGCCCGGCAGCGTCGACAGGATCAGACCACTCGTGGCCGGCGGTGCGGGCGTCTGGTACACCGTCGAGTCACCGCCCGGCGCAGCCACATCGATGACCCCGGCACCGTAGTTGGAGTACGAGGCCTTCAGGCCCTTGGCACCGGTCGCGGAGACCGTGACGACCCCCGGCAGCATCGTCGGGATGTCGAGGCACTCCCGCGGGTCGATGGTCCGGGTCACCGGCGTGGTGTCATTCGGGCTGGTCGAGTCCCCCAGCGTGTCGGCGGCAAGGTCCTCCCTGCTGTTGCCGGCCGCGGCGACGTTGACCGTGCCCTTGTGCTCCGCGTACTGGCTGGCGCGGGTGACCGCTTCCACCAGGGCGCCCTGGTCGGGGTCGTTCTTGCAGTTGTACAACCAAGGGTCGGTGTAATAGCTGTTGTTCGTGACATCGACGCCGTGCTCGGCGGCCCAGACGAAGCCGCAGACGACGGCCTCGGTGTAGAAGAACCCACTCGAGGTCGCCACCTTGATGCCGGCCACCTTCACGCCCGGCGCGACGCCGGTCACGCCGATGCCGTTCTTCGCGGCGGCGATGGTGCCCGCGACATGCGTGCCGTGGTCGCTCTCACCGGTCTGCGGACGCCAGGCGCCGTCCGTCGTGTCCGGCGCGCCGCTCACGCAGTTCGCCGACGCCCCGCGGTCGAAGTTCGGTGCCAGGTCCGGATGGGTGTCGTCGACACCCGTGTCGATGACCGCGACCGTGACCTTCCTGCTGCCCAGCGACACCTGGTGCGCCTGGTCCGCCTTGATGGCGGGCAGATCCCACTGGAGCGGCTCCATCGGATCCTGGTCCGCCGTCGCCTCCGCGGCCGCGGACCGCGCCTGCTCGGCGGAGAGCGGCTGCTCGACCCCGATGTCCTTGGTGGCCTGCGGAACGATGGGGTTGGTGCGGGTGGCCCCCGCCGACTCGACTCCCCTGACCCGACGGATCGACTGCGCGAAGTCCGGGTTCTGCGAGTGGACGACGATGACACCGATCTGGTCGTAGGCGATCACCACCGTGCCACCGGCCCGGGCTATCGCCTTCTTCACCTGCTTGACGGTGCCGTGACCACCACGGGTGTTGACGACGTAAGACAGCTTCGGGCCGTCCGTCGAGACCGCCGCTGTGGGCAGTCCGTCCGACGGGGCGGCGGATGCGGCACTCGTCGGCAGGAAGCCGAGCGAGGCCGTGAGGGCCAGTCCGACGGGCAGCGTCAGTGCGCGCGTCCGTCTGGATCCCAGATGAGCCATGGGGTCTCCACATCATCCGTGCCAGTCGACCGGACACGGGGTGTGTTCGGCCGTGTACATGAAGAGCGAAGCTATCGCTGATCATCCCGGCTCATCAATGAGTTGACGGAATTCCGTTCGAAGGTGGGCCGAAAGGACGAGTTCAAGAATAGGCAAACCACGGTGAACCACTTCGCCGTTCGCTCCGTGCCGTTGTCAGGGGAGGCGCACCACCGACCCCCCGACACCGAGGTCTTCCTGTGAAATCCACCGTCCCCACCACCGCACCCGCGTCGCGAGGAGATTCCGTGGCTACCGATGCATCGCCGCCCAAGGCCAGTCCTGACACCGGCCCTGCCCAGCCCACGACCGAGGAGTTCGTCGAGGTCCAGGCGAGCGCGGAGTTCGCCGAACTGCGCCACGCGCACCGCTCGTTCGCCTTCCCCCTGACCGTTGCCTTCGTCCTCTGGTACCTGCTCTACGTGCTCCTGTCGAACTACGCGGGCGGCTTCATGGGCACCAAGTTGTTCGGCAATGTCAACGTGGCGCTCGTCTTCGGTCTCGCCCAGTTCCTCACCACGTTCCTCATCGCCTGGTTCTACTCCCGCCACGCCGCCACGAAGCTCGACCCGAAGGCCGCCGTGATCAAGTCCCGTATGGAGGCCGACGCATGAGCGCCGCCCACGCCGCGTACCCCACCGTCCAGCTCGCCGCCGAAGGCGCCAGCGAGCACCGGCCGCTGATCATCACGCTCTTCGCGTGCTTCGTCGTCGCGACCCTGTTCATCACCGTGTGGGCAGGCCGGCAGACCAAGGACGCCGCCGACTTCTACGCGGGTGGCCGCCAGTTCACCGGCTTCCAGAACGGCCTCGCGGTCTCCGGCGACTACATGTCCGCCGCATCGTTCCTCGGCATCGCGGGCGCCATCGCGCTCTTCGGCTACGACGGCTTCCTGTACTCCATCGGCTTCCTCGTCGCCTGGCTCGTCGCCCTGCTGCTGGTTGCGGAACCGTTGCGGAACTCCGGCCGCTACACGATGGGCGACGTCCTCGCGTACCGCATGCGCCAGCGCCCCGTCCGCACCGCGGCAGGCGCCTCCACCATCGTCGTCTCGATCTTCTATCTGCTCGCGCAGATGGCGGGCGCCGGTGTGCTCGTCTCGCTGCTGCTCGGCATCACCAGCGACGGCGGCAAGATCGCCATCGTCGGCCTGGTCGGCCTGCTGATGATCGTGTACGTGACCATCGGCGGCATGAAGGGCACCACCTGGGTGCAGATGGTCAAGGCCGTCCTGCTCATCGCGGGCACCGTGCTCATCACCTTCCTGATCCTGCTGAAGTTCCACTTCAACATCTCCGACCTGCTCGGCAGCGCGGCGGAGAACAGCGGCAAGGGCAAGGCGTTCCTGGAGCCCGGTCTCAAGTACGGCGCCACCAGCATCTCGAAGCTGGACTTCATCTCGCTCGGTATCGCCCTGGTCCTCGGCACCGCCGGGCTCCCACACATCCTGATCCGCTTCTACACCGTGCCGACCGCCAAGGCCGCCCGTAAGTCGGTGAACTGGGCGATCGGCATCATCGGCGCCTTCTACCTGATGACGATCGTGCTCGGCTTCGGCGCCGCGGCGATCCTCAAGCCCGGCGACATCATCGCCTCGAACAAGGCGGGCAACACGGCGGCCCCGCTGGCCGCCCTGGAGATCGGCGGCGGCTCCGGCTCCACCGGCGGTGCCATCCTGCTCGCCGTCATCTCCGCGGTCGCCTTCGCCACCATCCTCGCCGTCGTCGCCGGCCTGACCCTGGCGTCCTCGTCGTCGTTCGCGCACGACATCTACGCCAACGTCATCCGCAAGGGCAGGGCCACCGAGAAGGAAGAGGTCCGCGCGGCCAAGTGGGCGACCGTCGCCATCGGCATCGTCTCCATCGGCCTCGGCGCCCTCGCCCGCGACCTGAACGTGGCCGGACTGGTCGCCCTCGCCTTCGCGGTCGCCGCCTCGGCGAACCTGCCGACCATCCTGTACAGCCTGTTCTGGAAGCGGTTCACCACCCAGGGCGCCCTCTGGTCGATCTACGGCGGCCTGGCCTCGTCCGTCCTGCTGGTGCTGTTCTCCCCGGTCGTCTCCTCCAAGCCCACCTCGATGTTCCCCGACGTCGACTTCGCCTGGTTCCCGCTGGAGAACCCGGGCCTGATCTCCATTCCGCTGGGCTTCCTGCTCGGCTGGCTCGGCTCCCTGCTCTCGAAGGAGGAGCCGGACAAGGGCAAGTACGCCGAGCTGGAGGTCAAGTCCCTCACCGGCGTCGGCGCCCACTGACGGGAAGGAACCGACCGAAGAGTTCGCGGCACGCACCGAGCGGTTCCTGCGGTCGCGTCGTAGAGTCCTACGACGCGACCGCGCCGCTCCTCGTGTCAAACGGGCCACCCCCCTGTCACAGGTGTCGCGTAGTCTCGACAGAGTCAGATCCGCAACCGGGATCACCGGGGGAGGGGGCCACCATGCTCATCGACACCTACGATCGGGTCGCCACCGACCTGCGCGTCTCGCTGACCGACCGCTGCAACCTGCGGTGCACGTACTGCATGCCCGAAGAAGGCCTGCAGTGGCTGGCCAAGCCGGACCTGCTCAGCGACGACGAGATCGTCCGGCTCGTCCGTATCGCCGTCACCCGGCTCGGAATCAACGAAGTCCGCTTCACCGGCGGTGAGCCGCTGCTGCGCCCGGGTCTCGTCTCCATCGTCGAACAGTGCGCGGCCCTGACCCCCCGGCCGAAGATGTCACTCACCACCAACGGCATCGGGCTGAAGCGCACGGCGGCCGCCCTCAAGGCCGCCGGCCTCGACCGGGTCAACGTCTCGCTGGACACCCTGCGCCCCGACGCCTTCAAGACCCTCACCCGCCGCGACCGCCACCACGACGTGCTGGCAGGCCTCGAAGCCGCCCGCGACGCCGGCCTCACCCCGGTCAAGGTCAACACCGTCCTGATGCCGGGGCTCAACGACGACGAAGCCCCCGACCTGCTCGCCTGGGCCGTGGACCACGGCTACGAGCTCCGCTTCATCGAGCAGATGCCGCTCGACGCCCAGCACGGCTGGAAGCGCGACGGCATGATCACGGCAGGTGACATCCTCGCCTCCCTGCGCACCCGCTTCACGCTCACCGCCGAGGGCGACGGCGAGCGCGGCTCCGCTCCCGCCGAGCGCTGGCTCGTCGACGGCGGACCCCACCGGGTCGGTGTCATCGCCTCCGTCACCCGCCCGTTCTGCCGGGCCTGCGACCGCACCCGGCTCACCGCCGACGGTCAGGTGCGGACCTGTCTGTTCGCCCGCGAGGAGACCGATCTGCGCGGCGCGCTGCGCTCCGAGGCGCCGGACGAGGAGATCGCCCGGATCTGGCGGCTCGCGATGTGGGGAAAGAAGGCCGGATCCGGTCTGGACGACCCGTCTTTCCTGCAGCCCGACCGCCCGATGTCGGCGATCGGCGGCTAAGGCCGCTGCAGCGGCGAACGGACCTCAGCGCCCCTCGGCCGAGGACTCCCACTCCGCCAGCGTCACGACATCCTTGAGGAAACCGCGCACCCCCAGGAACGAGGAGAGATGTTCCCGGTGCTCCTCGCAGGCCAGCCAGGTCTTACGGCGCTCCGGGGTGTGCAGCTTCGGGTTGTTCCAGGCCAGCACCCATACGGCGGCCGCACGGCAGCCCTTGGCGGAACAGATCGGTGCGGCGGAAGCAGCGCTCTCGGCGGCATTGCCGGGGGAGTCCGGAAAGTTCGGGAAGTTCACGGACTCAACCCTAGGCCAGTCCCCGGGTCGTCCTACTGACGCATCCCCTGCCGGAGAAAGGCGACGCCGAGCAGCCACGGGGGGAGCTGCCCGGCGTCGGTCCGTCGCTCCGACGGGGGATGCGGAGCGCGTAGGAAGTATGTCACGCGGACCAGGGTGCGGTGCACCTGAACTTCGTGATTGATCTGAGCTCTTCTTGAGCATTCGGCGTGCCGGGCGGTCAGCTGTGCTCCTGCGGATCCTGGGTGCTGCGGGCCCGGTCGGAGTCCGCCGGACCGGCCACCGGGGCGGCCTCGAGCACCGGCCTGACGGGTGGCGGGACGAAGGCCGAGGGCAGTGAAGGGGTGTTCTCCCGGCCCGCGTTGGCGATGACCACGGCGACGTACGGGAGCAGCACACCCAGGGCGAGCGCCACGACGGCCACAGGCCTCTCGATGTTCCACAGCACTGCGGCCAGGATCACCGCAACCGTCCGTACGGACATCGAGATCACATAGCGTCGCTGCCTGCCGCGGACATCGTCCGCGAGGCTCTGCCGGGCTCCCGTGATCCGGAAGACCTCCGTACCACTCTGCTTCCGCATCACGTTCCCGACACCCTTCCCCTGGCTCTTCACGAGCATTTCCACGGTACGCCCGGCCTCCGACGGGATCGAGACCGGGGCACGCGGTATTCGTGCACATCAGCACACTCGTGGCACGTATGGACCTGTCCGACATGCGGCGTACGGCCAATGAGCCAAGACTGGCGCACATGCGCGAAACCGCGCCGCACGAGGAGGCGACATGAGTTGGCTGTGGGCAATCATCGTGGGTCTGGTCCTCGGCCTGATCGCGAAGGCGATTCTGCCGGGCAAGCAGCAGATCCCACTCTGGCTGACGACCATTTTCGGCATCATCGGCAGCATCCTCGGCAATGCCGTCGCGGCGTGGATCGGCGTCAGCGACACCAGGGGCATCGACTGGACGCGCCATCTGCTCCAACTGATCGGCGCCGTGGTCATCGTCGGTGTCGGCGACATGCTCTGGACATCGATGCGCGGTACCAGAAAACAGAAGGCCTGAGCGCAGGCGCGGCCGCAACGCGTCCGACGCGGCGACGGCCGGGCACGCATGTCGCGTGCCCGGCCGTCGTGTGCTGTCCGCTGCCGGTCAGCCGGCCGTGACCTCGATGGCCGCGAGGTTCTTCTTGCCGCGGCGCAGCACCAGCCAGCGGCCGTGCAGCAGCTCCTCGCGGGCCGGCGCGGTCTCGCCGTCCACGACCTTGACGTTGTTCACGTAGGCGCCGCCCTCCTTGACCGTGCGGCGGGCCCCCGACTTGCTCGGCGCGAGGCCCACCTCCACCAGGAGGTCCACCAGCGGGCCCAGTTCGGTGACCTCGGCGTGCGGCACCTCGGAGAGCGCCGCGCTCAGCGTCGCCTCGTCCAGATCGCCCAGCTCACCCTGGCCGAACAGCGCCTTCGACGCCGCGATGACCGCCGCGCACTGATCGGCGCCGTGCACCAGCGTCGTCAGCTCCTCCGCCAGCGCCCGCTGCGCCGTCCGGGCCTGCGGACGCTCCTCGGTGAGCTTCTCCAGCTCCTCCAGCTCGGCGCGGCTCCTGAAGCTGAGGATGCGCATGTACGAGGAGATGTCCCGGTCGTCCACGTTCAGCCAGAACTGGTAGAACGCGTACGGCGTCGTCATCTCCGGGTCGAGCCACACGGCCCCGCTCTCGGACTTGCCGAACTTGGTGCCGTCCGCCTTCACCATCAGCGGTGTGGCCAGTGCATGCACCTCGGCGCCCGGCTCCAGGCGGTGGATCAGGTCGATGCCCGCGGTGAGGTTGCCCCACTGGTCGCTGCCGCCCTGCTGGAGGGCGCAGCCGTACCGCCGGTACAGCTCCAGGAAGTCCATGCCCTGCAGCAGCTGGTAGCTGAACTCCGTGTAGCTGATGCCCTCCTGGGACTCCAGCCGGCGGGCGACCGAGTCCTTGGTCAGCATCTTGTTGACCCGGAAGTGCTTGCCGATGTCCCGCAGGAACTCGATCGCGGACATGCCCGCGGTCCAGTCCAGGTTGTTCACCATGACTGCGGCGTTCGCGCCCTCGAAGGAGAGGTACGGCTCGATCTGGGAACGCAGCCGCGTCACCCAGTTCGCGACCGTCTCCGGGTCGTTCAGCGTCCGCTCGGCCGTCGGCCGCGGGTCACCGATCTGGCCGGTGGCCCCGCCGACCAGGGCGAGCGGCCGGTGCCCGGCCTGCTGCAGCCGGCGCACGGTGAGCACCTGTACCAGGTGGCCCACGTGCAGGCTCGCCGCGGTCGGGTCGAAGCCGCAATAGAACGTGACGGGACCGTCCGCGAGAGCCTTGCGCAGTGCGTCCTCGTCAGTGGACTGGGCGAACAGCCCGCGCCACTTCAGCTCGTCGACGATCTCCGTCACTGTTCTGTGTCTCCCTGTTACGTGTGCTGATCTGCCACGGTCAGTCTAGGGTCACACGCCGAGGCTGACCGAACTCATATTGAAGTCCGGGATCCGCAGCGCCGGCATCGCGGCCCGGGTGAACCAGTCGCCCCACTCGCGCGGCAGCGTCTTCTCGGTACGGCCCGCCTCGACGGCCCGCGACAGAAGATCGACCGGCGACTCGTTGAACCGGAAGTTGTTCACCTCGCCGACCACCTCGCCGTCCTCCACCAGATACACCCCGTCCCGGGTGAGCCCGGTCAGCAGCAGCGTCGCCGGATCGACCTCCCGGATGTACCAGAGGCAGGTCAGCAGGAGGGCCGGGCCGGTCGTCGCCGCCACCATCTCGTCCAGCGACCGCTCTCCACCGCCGTCGAGCACCAGGTTGTCGATCGCCGGAGCCACCGGCAGCCCGGTCAGTCCGGCCGTGTGCCGGGTGGTCGTCAGACGGTCCAGCCGGCCGTCCCGGATCCAGTCGGTCGACGACAGCGGCAGCCCGTTGTCGAAGACGGAGGCGCCGTCCCCGGAGGAGTGGGCGATCACGAACGGTGCGGACTCGAGCCCGGGCGCGTTCGGGTTGCTGCGCAGGGTCAGCGGCAGCTCGGACAGCGTCTCGCCGAGCCGGGTGCCACCCCCCGGCTTCGAGAAGACCGTCCGGCCCTCGGCGGCGTCCCGGGCCGTCGACGACCACAGCTGGTAGATCAGCAGATCGGCCACGGCGGTGGGCGGCAGCAGCGTCTCGTACCGCCCGGCGGGCAGCTCGATACGGCGCTCCGCCCAGCCCAGCCGCTGCGCCAGCTCCGCGTCCAGCTCGGCCGGGTCGACATCCTTGAAGTCCCTGGTAGCCCGGCCCGCCCAGGCGGAACGCGACCGGTCGGGGGACTTGGCGTTCAGCTCCAGCGTCCCGTTCGGCTGGTCGTGGCGCAGCCGCAGCCCCGTCGACGTGCCCAGATACGTCGACGTCAGCTGGTGGTACGCGAAGCCGTACAGCTCGCGGCCGCCGGCCCGGGCGCGGGCGAAGGCGTCACCGAGCGCCGGGGCGAACTCCGCGAACACCTCGGAACTCGTCTCGGCCGGGGCATCCGTGAAATCGGGGGACGAGGGCACGCCGGTGACCAGCGGCTGCGCGTCCTCGGCGGGCCCGGCCCCGCGCGCGGCGGCCTCGGCGGCCCGCACCAGCGGCTCCAGGTCGTCGGCGGTGACCGCGGAACGGGAGACCACACCGGACGCCGCGCCCTCGGCGCCGTCCACCGTCGCGATGACCGTCAGGGTCCGCCCCCGGGTCACCCCGTTCGTGGTGAGCGCGTTGCCCGCCCAGCGCAGATTGGCGGAGGAGTCCTCGTCGGCGATGACCACACAGCCGTCGGCGGTGGACAGCTCGAGCGCGCGCTCGACGATCTCGTACGGCTTGCTGACGCGGCTCATCGGCCCGCCTCCTGCGTCGTATTGAGGATGTTCACGCCTCGGAAGAGGGCGGAGGGGCAGCCGTGCGAGACGGCCGCGACCTGGCCCGGCTGGGCCTTGCCGCAGTTGAAGGCGCCGCCCAGGACGTACGTCTGCGGGCCGCCGACCTTCTCCATCGAGCCCCAGAAGTCCGTCGTCGTCGCCTGGTAGGCGACATCGCGCAGCTGACCGGCCAGCTTGCCGTTTTCGATGCGGAAGAAGCGCTGCCCGGTGAACTGGAAGTTGTAGCGCTGCATGTCGATCGACCAGGACCGGTCGCCGACCACATAGATGCCGCGCTCCACCCCGCCGATCAGATCCTCCGTGGACAGCCCGCCGGGATCCGGCTGCAGGGACACGTTCGCCATCCGCTGTACGGGGACGTGGCCCGGCGAGTCGGCGTACGCACACCCGTTGGAACGGCCGAGGCCTGTCAGCTTCGCGATCCTCCGGTCGAGCTGGTAGCCGACCAGCGTCCCGTCCTTGATCAGGTCCCAGGACTGGCCCTCGACGCCCTCGTCGTCGTACCCGATGGTCGCGAGCCCGTGCTCGGCGGTGCGGTCGCCCGTCACGTTCATCACCGGCGAGCCGTACGCCAGCTTGCCCAGCTGGTCGAAGGTGGCGAACGAGGTCCCGGCGTACGCCGCCTCGTAGCCCAGCGCCCGGTCCAGTTCGGTGGCATGGCCGATCGACTCATGGATCGTCAGCCAGAGATTCGACGGATCGACGACCAGGTCGTACGTCCCCGCCTCGACGCTCGGCGCGCGCATCTTCTCGGCGAGCAGCCCCGGAATCTGCTCCAGCTCGGAGTCCCAGTCCCAGGCGGTGCCCGTGAGGTACTCCCAGCCGCGGCCCACCGGCGGCGCGACGGTCCGCATCGAGTCGAACTCACCGGTCGTGCCGTCCACGGCGACGGCGGTGAACTGCGGATGCAGCCGCACCCGCTGCTGGGTGGTGACGGTGCCCGCCGTGTCCGCGTAGAACTTGTTCTCGTGGACGGTCATGAGCGAGGCGTCCACATGCGCGACACCCTCCGCGCCGAGGAGCCGGCTGCTCCACTCGGCCAGCAGCCCCGCCTTCTCCTCGTCCGGCACGGAGAACGGGTCGACGTCGTACGCCGACACCCAGGTCCGCTCGCCGTGCACCGGCTCGTCCGCCAGCTCCACCCGCTCGTCGGACCCGGCCGCCGCGATCACCTTGGCCGACAGCTTCGCCATGGCGACCGCCTGGGACGCGACCTTCGCCGCCGCGTCCATGGTCAGATCCACGCCGGACGCGAACCCCCACGCCCCGCCGTGCACCACACGCACCGCGTACCCGAGATCGGTGGTGTCCGAAGTCCCGGCGGGCCGGGCGTCCCGCAACCGCCAGGACGCACTGCGCACCCGCTCGAAGCGGAAGTCCGCATGGACGGCGCCCAGCGCGCGGGCCCGGGCCAGCGCCGCGTCGGCGAGGGCCCGTAGCGGCAGGGCCAGGAATGACTGATCTACCTCGTGGGCCACGAAGGGCTCCCCTCATTTGACGGTCTTGGCAGTGAATCATGGAGGAGTCCGTCGGCGAGCGGCTACTGGTTTGCGGGCCGCGAGCGTGCTGCACGGCAGTAGGCTGATCGCTGCGGATGGCTGGGGGGCCAACAAGCGGTACGGGCAGGGCCGACGCAGTACAGCAGGCAGTGGGGAGCGGGCGCGACAATGGATGTTTTCGGGGTTCACCAGAGGCTGATCAGTGACTACGACGCCTTCACTAGCTCACTGGTCGGTGTGAGGGACCGCGAAATCCAGCGGCACCTCGACGAGGAGCGGGAACGCAAGGCCCGCTGGCCGGATCCCCGAATCTCGCTCAATCCGAATTTCCGCAGCGGGGGCACTGTCGCCGAACTCGATGTCTGCTTCCCCGCGCAATCTCCGGGCGGCTCGTGGCCTCACCGAGGCGACGCTCCTCGGCGCGGGTGTCGACCCCGAACTCGTCGACTCCGCCCAGCTCGTTCTCTCCGAGCTCTACGGCAACGCCGTCCACGTCTGCGGCGACTACGTCCCCCTGGTGGCTGAGGTCGAGTTGACAGCGGCCGGTGTCTGGGTTCGGCTCCATGACCCGGACCGGCGCCGCTTCCCGCATCGGGCGGGGGTTCAACTTGACGACCCCGAAATCGAATCCGGTCGGGGGCTGCCGCTCATGGACTTCCTCGCGCCTGGCTGGGACATCACGCTGACGCCCGTCGGCAAGCAGATTTGCTGCCTGCTCCGGCATGGTCGCGGCTGACCATACACGTCATCAATTGCCGTATTGGCGTGCGATTTCGACGATTGTCAGTCCCTCGGGGTAGTCTCCCGATCACGCCAGGTTGACGGTCAACTTCCGGTACGGCGCCGAGGGTTGGGGAGATGGTGGATGGTCGGGCGCGAAGTGTCACCGGCGGATCACCAGGACAAGGAAATCCGTGCAGTTCTCAAGCGGCTCGTTGCCGCCGGCTGGGCGTTGCGCAAGGAAGGGCACTGGGGGCGGCTGTACTGTCCCTGCGCCGGAGGGGGCTGTCTCGCCATTCCGATACCCGGCACGGCGAGGAACCCAGGGCGCACGGCACGCAACATCGAGCGGCGCGCGAAACTCTGCCCGCTCCCCGAAGGTGACCCGCGCCGTGCCCTTGGTGGAGGTGTTGTCGTTTGACAACGCGCAAGAGGTGGGTAAGTCTGCCCTTGCAGGGGTGGCGCACCCTGGCGCGGAGGCTGGTGAGGGCACGCTCGAAGGGGGTTAAGGGCGAAATGGAGTATGAGTTTCTCTTTGTCGTGGACGGAGTCAGCGTGGACGACGATCTGGCGGTCGGTGTCATCTTCGACGAGTTCGACGGGCTGCTCACCCGCCACCGGGACAAACATCTACTCGATCTGGCCGAGTGCGGGGACGGTGCCATCGACGCTGCTCACCGCCTCGTCGTCCGGCTACGGAAAGAGCTGCCGCAGCTGAGGCTGCTGCGGCTGGACCCGGATCTGGTCGGTGTGTCGGACATTGCCGAGCGGACGGGCCGCAGCCGGCAGAACGTTCTGCAATGGGTGAACGGCGAGCGGCACACGGGGGCCGGTACGTTCCCGGAGCCGGAGGGCACGGTCGGGCGCTCATTGGTCTGGCGCTGGGCAGAGATCAACACCTGGCTGGCGGGCATCGGCGAGCAGGTCGGTGATGCCGGAGCGACCCGGGAGGATGCTCTGCACATCGACTTCATGCTGCCCCGCTGGCAACAGGCGCTGGCCGACGGCCTGCCGATTGTGCGCTTCGTGCACAGCCAGCAGGACGAACGCTCGGAGGACCGCGCCGGCGTGGCGCGGCTGCTGGAAGGCACACTCTCCGCACCCGGACTGCTCGACATGATCTCTGCCTTCCCCCGGGCCGAACGCCAGCGGCTGACCGTGGTCTGTGCCGTGCTGCCGGACCGACTGAGCGCGGTCGTCGCGCGGATACGCGAGGACGAGACCTGGGTGATGCTCGCCTTCCAGGGAGAGAAGAACGAACTGCATCTGATGCCGGTCGCCGCGCGAGACGTCCCAGGGGCGCGGCCCGTGTCGGAACTCGGCCTCGGGGACGACGCGACCGTCGGCGATCTGCTGCTGGTCGTCGCCAACGGCGCGGTGGAGCCGACCACCCCAGTCGCCCTCGGCTGAACGCCGCACAAAGGCCCTCGCGGGCGCCCCTTGGAAAGGAAGCCGTGCCCACCGCCTTCGAGATCAGCGCCCGCGCCGTACGCCAGGCCGCGACCGTCCTCGCCGACCACCTCCAGGACGGCCTGCCGTTCCGCGAGCTCCGGCCGCTGATCCACGCTGCTGACCCGACGCTTGCACAGGACTGGCACGCTCTCGGCGCCGCGGTGACCACCGATATCGACCGCAACCTCAGCTTCACGGCCACCACTCTGACCAAGGCTGGCTGGCTGACACGGGCGAACCGCACCTGGCGGCTGACCGGCCTCGGCGTCGAGGCCCTGCACGCCTACCCGGATCCGGGGACGTTCTTCTCCGAGGCCGGCACTCGGTACGCCCACTGGAGGGCCGGGCGCCTTTACTTCGATGCTGCCGCCAAACTGCTCTCCGAACTGCCCGACGACCGGTGGGTGAGTATCGAGGACCTCGCGGCCGAGTACGAGATCGACCCCGAGGCCCTCGCCGCCTGCCTCCAGGGCACCAGGCCCGAGGGCTGGCATCTCGCGCTCTCCCCCGATGGTGAGGCAGGTTTCGGCACCACGCTGCTACCGACCGAGATCGGGGCTTGGCGCACCCTGCTGGAGCGCGACGAGCTCTACGACGAAGCCGCCTCCGGCATCGACACCGTACGGGCACTGCCCGGCAAGCGGCTCACCGCCGAGGAGATCACCGCGCTCGTGCTCGGGGAGGAGCCCGGGCAGGACAGCATCCCCCAGCGGCCGCGCAGGGTGTGGATCATCCGAGGTACGGACGCCGGTGGCGCCAGCCTGATCCGCAGCCACTGGCGTGACGAGGGCGTGGTGACCCTGTCGGCCGACCGGTTGCCGGCCCTCGCTCAAGGCGCCGGCCCGCAGCGGGTCCGCAAGGCTGTCGACGACGCGGACTCCGGGGCCACTGCTGCCCAGCGAGACCGCCGCGCGGAAGAGCTCCACACCTTTCTCTCCCGGATACAGGAGGGGGACATCGTGGTGTGCACCGACGGCCCCAAGGCATATCTGGGCGTGGTGCGGGGCCCCGCCGTCTATACGGACCCGCTCGAGGACGCGGCCCACTTCGCCCGATCGGTCGCCTGGCGGAACCTCGACGCGCCTCTCGACTTCGTGCGCGATCTTCCTGCCGAGCTGACTGGCCGGGTCGCCGACGCGGACGCGCGGATCGTTGACATCAGCGAATTCGCCTCCCGGCTCGAGCCGCTCGTCGGGCCCGAGCCGGAGCGCGCCACACCCCCGCCGGACATCACGGCGGAGATTCCCGATGCCACCGAGGAGTTGGCTGGCGGCCTCTTCCTGGACAACGCCTACTGGCTGCAGGAAAGCGTCGAGCTTCTCCGGGGCAAACCGCAGCTGATCTTCCATGGCCCTCCGGGTACGGGAAAGACCTACACCGCCCTCGCCCTCGCCCGCCATCTGACAGGCGGCAGCCCCAACAATGTGCGACTGGTGCAGTTCCACCCCGCTTACACCTACGAGGACTTCTTCGAAGGGTTCCGCCCACGGCTGCCGAAGAAGAAGGCGTCCGACGGCCCTGCCGAGAAGCGCGAGCGGGACGCCGACACCTCGACCGGCCTTGTATTCGATCTCGTCCAGGGCCCGCTGCGCAGGCTCGCGGACGCGGCCGAGGAACGCCCTGCCGAGGTTTTCGTCCTGGTCATCGATGAGATCAACCGCGGCAACCTCGCCAAGGTCTTCGGCGAGATGTACTTCCTGCTGGAGTACCGCAAGGAGTTCGTGCACCTCCTCTACGGCTCCGACGAGGGCCGCGGCTTCCGGCTGCCGCCCAACCTCTACATCATCGGCACCATGAACACGGTGGACAGGACCGTGGCGCTGATGGACGCGGCGATGCGCCGCCGGTTCTCCTTCGTGGAGCTGCACCCGGACGTCCCGCCCCTCACCGGCCTCCTCAGCCGCTGGCTCACCGCGAACAACCACCCGCTGGATGCCGCGCTGCTGCTTGACGAACTCAACCGCCGCATCGCCGAAGGCCCGGCGAACGACCGGGACTTCCGCGTCGGGCACTCGTATCTCATGCAGTCCATGGCCCACAGCAGTCCGCAGTCCATGGACCTCATCTGGCGCAGCCAGGTCATACCGCTGCTTACCGAATACCACTGGGGCGACGGGACCGACATCGAGGAGACGTACGGCCTGGCCGGCATCAGGGAACACCTCGGGCTGCAGCCCGGCGGCGGCGCATGACGAGCGAGGAGCCCGTACGGCTCCGCGAAGGGGATGCGTGGTCCGAGCGGACTCTGACCCCGGAGCAGGTGTGGGAGCTGGACCGGTCCGAACTCATCGAGATACGGGCCACGGGCCGTGCGGGCACGTACCGCTTGCGTGCCAGGGACCGGGTGGGGGCTGTCCGGCTCGGGCGCGGTCCCGGCCGGGTACGGCTGTTCATCGAGCCCAAGATTCCCGTCGACCGGCTCATGTACCTCCTCGGATATGCGCCGAGCCGGCTCCTCTGGCAGGACCAGCAGGTCGACGCGGTGGCCCGCGCCGACCTCTTGCCCGCCGTCGCGCACGCGTTCAACCGCGCCGCTCGGCGGGCTCTGCGAGCGGGGCCGCTGTTCGGTTACCGGGAGACTGATGACACTCTGCCGGTGCTGCGTGGCCGGCTACGGGCCTCCGCCCAGCTGAGCAGGCGCCCGGGGCTCGTGGTGCCACTGGAAGTGACGTACGACGAGCACAGCGTCGACATCGCGGAGAACCGGCTGCTGCTCGGCGCGGTCCGCAGGTTGTTACGGGTTCCGGGCCTGGAGTCACGCCTGCGCGCCGAACTGCAGGGATTCGCCGCACAACTGGACGGGGTGAATTCACTCGTCCCCGGGGCACCCGTACCCGCCTGGCAGCCGAGCCGCCTCAATCAGCGCTACCAGCCGGTACTCGCGCTGGCGGCACTGATCCTGGGCGGCGCCTCCTACGAGTTCGAGGATGGACGCAACGTGTCCGTCGACGGCCTGGTGTTCCGGATGTGGCAGGTCTACGAGGACTTCCTGGGCCGGGCACTGGGTGAAGCGCTGGTGAAAGCCGTGGGTGGCCGGGCGGAGCCCGCGGACCGCAATCACCACCTCGCCGTCGGGAGGCGCCACGTCCTGAAACCCGACCTGATCCATTACCTCCCGAGGGCCACAGGCGTACCCGTGCCCGCGATCGTGGTGGACGCCAAGTACAAGCGTGGCTTCCGCCGCGAGGACCTGTACCAGATGCTCGCCTACTGCGTACGTCTCGGACTCGACGACGGTCACCTCGTGTACGCAGGCGGCAGACCGGGCGTCGTACGCGTACCGGTGTCGGGCAAGGAGATCAGGCTGCACAGACACGTCCTGGACCTGAGCCTGCCGCAGGCGGAGCTGAGCAGCCGCATCGACGAGCTCGCGGAAACGCTCGCGCGGTCACTGCCGTAAGCACGGACCGGCGTTGTAGGTACAATCTTGGAGTGTAGGTACTTTCTTGGCTGCATGCTGAAGGGAGCCCCGCCCCCGATGAGCGCAATCTCCGTCCGAGAGTTCTCGTACAACCCGAGCGCCGTCTTCGCCCGCGTGGAGAAGGGGGAGGCGGTCCAGGTCACCCGGCATGGCAAGGTGATCGCCATACTGCTGCCCGGCTCCGGGGCGACATCCCGGTATGCGGACCTGGTGGCTCAGGGGAAGATCCGGCTCAAGGCCGCGACCACCTCGGACCTCGACCACTTCCCGCGATACGACCTCCCCTCAGGCTCTCTCGATCCGCTGGAGCTTCTCCTGGCCGAACGCGAGGAGGACGACCGTTGATCTATATGGATTCCTCGGCGCTCATCACTCTGCTCACAGGCAGGCCGGGTGCCGCCGAGCTCAGGACATTCCTGTCCGATCGGCCCGGGCTGCCCTTGGCTACCAGCACCATCGGCATCGTCGAGACCGTCCGGCAGCTCGACAAGGCCGGATCATTCCCCAACGCACTGTCGGATCTGGACGGGATGGTCACCGAGATCCTGCTGACGGAAGAGGTCCGGGATCTGGCCACCAGGGTCTCGGGGGCCCTGAGATCCCTTGATGCCATTCACGTCGCGAGCGCGCTCGTCATCGGCGGAGCTCTTGACTCTCTGATCACGTACGACAAGCGCATGCTCGACTCAGCGAGGGAAGAGGGCCTCTCCGCGCATGCGCCCGGAATGGTGGAATGAGGCCGGGCCGGGTGCCAACTGTAGGAACCCCACAGCGCCTCGCGGAAGCCACTGTCAGGGGCCGATTCCTCGTGGAGCGCCTGGTACCGATAGGTTTTCGAGGTACCAGACCGCTATCGAAAGGGTGATCCGTTGAGCCGCTCGGTTCTCGTCACCGGAGGAAGCCGGGGCATCGGCCTCGCCATCGCCCGCGCTTTCGCCGACAACGGCGACAAGGTCGCGATCACGTACCGCTCGGGCGAGCCGCCCCAGGCTCTCACCGAGGCAGGCGTTCTGGCCGTCCGGTGCGACATCACCGACAGCGAGCAGGTGGAGCAGGCCTACAAGGAGATCGAGGAGAAGCACGGTCCGGTCGAGGTGCTGGTCTCCAATGCCGGTATCACCAAGGACCAGTTGCTGATGCGGATGTCCGAGGAGGACTTCACGTCCGTACTCGACACCAACCTCACCGGCACCTTCCGGGTCGTCAAGCGCGCCAACCGCGGCATGCTGCGCGCCAAGAAGGGCCGCGTCGTCCTCATCTCCTCCGTCGTCGGTCTCCTCGGCTCGGCGGGGCAGGCCAACTACGCCGCCTCCAAGGCCGGTCTGGTCGGCTTCGCCCGGTCTCTGGCGCGCGAGCTCGGCTCGCGGAACATCACTTTCAACGTCGTCGCGCCCGGTTTTGTCGACACCGACATGACCCAGGTGCTCACCGAGGAGCAGCGCAAGGGCATCGTCGCCCAGGTGCCGCTCGCCCGCTACGCGCAGCCCGAGGAGATCGCCGCCGCGGTGCGCTTCCTCGCCTCCGACGACGCGTCGTACATCACTGGAGCCGTCATCCCCGTTGACGGCGGATTGGGCATGGGTCACTGACCGCCATGATCGGAATTCTCGACGGCAAGCGCATCCTCATCACCGGTGTGCTGATGGAGTCGTCCATCGCCTTCCACACCGCCAAGGTGGCCCAGGAGCAGGGGGCCGAAGTCATCCTGACCGCCTTCCCCCGGCCCACGCTGACGGAGCGCATCGCCAAGAAGCTGCCCAAGCCCGCCAAGGTCATCGAGCTGGACGTGACCAACACCGAGCACCTGGACCGGCTCGAAGGCCTGGTCCGTGAGGAGCTCGGTTCCCTGGACGGCGTCGTCCACTCCATCGGCTTCGCACCGCAGGACGCGCTCGGCGGCAACTTCCTCAACACCCCGTTCGAGTCCGTCGCCACCGCGATGCACGTCTCGGCGTTCTCGCTGAAGTCGCTCGCCATGGCCTGCAAGCCGCTGATGAGCGAGGGCGGCTCGATCGTCGGCCTCACCTTCGACGCACAGTTCGCCTGGCCGCAGTACGACTGGATGGGCCCGGCCAAGGCCGCGCTGGAGGCCACCTCCCGTTACCTCGCCCGCGACCTGGGCAAGGACGGCATCCGCTGCAACCTGATCTCGGCGGGCCCGATCGGCTCGATGGCCGCCAAGTCCATCCCGGGCTTCTCGGAGCTCGCTGACGTCTGGAACACCCGCTCCCCGCTCTCCTGGAACATGGCTGACCCGGAGCCAGCCGGCCGCGGTGTCGTCGCACTGCTCTCGGACTTCTTCCCGAAGACCACGGGCGAGATCATCCACGTCGACGGTGGCGTGCACATGATGGGCGCCTGACCTCGTAGAACCCTGTACGAAACGGCCGCGTACCACCGTCCGAGCAGGTGGTACGCGGCCGTCGTGCGTCCCCGCCCGGCCGTTCGCCCGCTCAAGTCGAAAAGATGGTCGATGCACCGCAGAATGTGGTGGAACCGGACTTTTGGTCAGGCTGCGGGGAGGAGATCGCTGTGCGCCCCACACGTCGCCGAACCTGGGCCCTGCTGGCGGCCTCGGTCGCCGTCGCCGCGCTTGTCGTCCCCCTGGGCATATCCGGGCTGGGGTGGCCCGGGGCGTCCGCGCCGACCGCCCCCACCCCGGACCCGCACGGCGCCGACTGCCGTACGTCGGTCCAGGGCTCCTGGGTGGTCGCCTACTGCCACAACCCGTACCCCACCAGCGACCGGGTACAGCTGCACACCGAATGCGACCGTTGGTGGGACATAGACGCGGACGGGATACCCGTCGACGTCGCTCCCGGACAGACGGTACGGCTCGACGACCGCTGCTGGAAGGAAGTCGCCTCCGTCTGGGTCACCCACCAGCGGATATAGAAGCCCGCTCTTCCCGCTCTTCCCGCTCTTCCGGATCTTCCGGAACGCGGGAATCAGACCCGGTCCACCAGGCAGCTGAGCGCATGACTCGCGGCCTCGGCGGCCGCCGTCTCCGCGTCACCGGCCCGGATCGCCTCGACCAGCCGCGCATGGTCCATATGGTTCTCCGGCCGCAGCTCGTGCCCGACATCGACCCGGAGATAGTCACGCAGCAGATCGCCCAGGTCGGCATAGAGGCCCGTCAGCACCTCATTGTGCGAGGCGGCGACCACGGCCAGATGCAGCGTCGCATCCGCGGCCACGAACGCCTCCGCGTCACCCGCGGCCCAGGTCTCCTCGCGACGCGCCATGAGCGCGTCCAGCTGCTTCAGATCCCGCTCGGTGCGCCGGGCGGCCGCCAGCCGGGCCGCTGACGACTCCAGCGTCGACCGCAGCTCGGCGACATGACGCGGGTCGGCGGACGCGAACCGGCGGTGCATCACCCCGGCCAGCTCACTGGTGGCGACGACATACGTGCCCGATCCCTGCCGGATGTCCAGCAGCCCGTTGTGCGCGAGCGCGCGCACCGCCTCGCGGACGGTGTTGCGGGCCACCCCCAGCTGCTCCACCAGTTCGGGTTCGGTCGGAATCCGCGAACCGACGGGCCACTCGCCCGAGGTGATCTGATTCCGCAGCTGGGCGATCACCTGGTCGGCGAGAGCCGACCGCCGCGGGGACGTCAAAGCCATGATGCTCCTTGCTCCGGCCCTCGGGGCTTCCGCATTTTCCGGTTCCCGGACTTCTCGGAGGTTTCCGAAGACTCTCGGTCGAGTGGACAATCAATCATCCCATCATTCTATGATGGACCCCATGCCCGACGACGAGACCCAGCTCCAGACCTCGCCCCCGAGCCGGCACACCGCCACGGCGACCGCCGCCGTGGACTCCCCGGCACCGCAGACCTCGCAGCCCACCGCCGGACCCGGCCCCTGGGCGTTCCGTCTGATCGCCGTCGGTCTCGTCCTCACCGCGCTCAACCTCCGCCCCGCCATCACCAGCCTCGGCGCCCTCCTCGAAGAGGTACGGGACGGGCTGCACATGAGCGGCAGCGTCGCCGGCGTCCTCACCTCCGTGCCGCCGCTCTGTTTCGCGGTCTTCGGCATCATGGCGCCGCGCCTCGCCCGCAGATTCGGGCCCGCCGCGGTCGTCTGCGCCGGCATGGTCGCCATCGCGGCCGGTCTGGTGATCCGGCCGTTCGTCGGCTCCACGGCCGGCTTTCTCGCCGCCAGCGCGCTCGCCCTCATGGGCATAGCCGTCAGCAACATTCTGATGCCGGTGATCGTCAAGCGCTGGTTCCCGGACCGAGTCGGCTCCATGACCGGTCTCTACTCGATGGCGCTCGCCCTCGGCACCGCGCTCGCCGCAGCCGTCACCGTGCCCATGACGGACGCGCTCGGCGGCAGTTGGAATGCAGGCCTCGGAATCTGGGCCGTGCTCGCCGCTGCCGCGGTCCTGCCCTGGATCCCGCTGACGCGGGACCGCCGCGGTGCCCACGGACAGTCCACCGCCCCGCAGCACGGGGACGCCCCTGCCCTGCGGATCACCCGCAGCCGCACCGCCTGGGGCCTCGCCTGCTTCTTCGGCCTGCAGGCCACCGCCGCGTACATCGCCATGGGATGGATGCCGCAGATCTTCCGCGACGCCGGGGTCTCGGCGGGCACGGCGGGCGTCCTGCTCGCCGTGACCATGGCCATGGGTGTGCCGCTCGCCTTCGTCATCCCGCGGGTCGCCGCCCGGATGAAGAACCAGGGCCCGATCGTCGTCTTCCTCTGCGTCTGTGGCCTCATCGGCTACGCGGGCCTGTACCTCGCACCGGCCGGCGGCGCCTGGGCCTGGGCGCTGCTCCTCGGCATCGCCAACTGCGCCTTCCCGCTCGCCCTCACCATGATCGGCATGCGGTCCCGCAGCGGCGCCGGAGTGGTCCGGCTGTCCGCGTTCGCCCAGTCCACCGGCTATCTGATCTCGATCCCCGGTCCGCTGCTCGTCGGCGTGCTGTACCAGCACAGCGGCGGCTGGGGACTGCCGATCGCGCTGATGGCAGGCTTGATGGTGCCGCAGATGGTGGCGGGAATCCTGGCCGGGCGGGACCGGACGATCGAGGACGAATGCTGAGATGCGAGACTGGCCTCATGCCAGTGCTCGATCCGAATCCCCAGAACGGTCAGAAGAAGCTTCTCCTCGTACTCGGGGCGATGCTCGTGATCACGGTGATCATCGGAGTGATCGCCTCGATCGCCTCCCCCTGACGCCTCTCTCCGACGCCTCGGCTGCGCCGCCGCCTCCCTCCTGCACTTCTCGCGCGTTCCGCGGCCTGCGGGCCGATGGTGGGGCTAGCACCACCATCCCCTAGGGGGCCAGGGTCAGGGTGAAGTGGGTGGGTCACCGGATGGGACCGGCACCCCCGCATCCGTAAGTTCTGGGTATCAGAACCGACGCCCCACGGAGGCGGACATGGCGGCCCGTACGTACACCCGATCCCCCCGCCCGACCTCTGCCGGTGTCGAGGTCAGGCTGCCGTGGTGGGCCGTCGCGCTGCCCGCAGTCGCGTTCGCCGCACTGCTGCTGCTGATCTCCGGATCCGGCGAGGCGCACGCCGCAACGGGCGATTCGGCGATCGGTCAGTTGCTTGAGCGAATCGTGGACCTGCTGGCCCTCTGACCCCGTTCACCCGCAGCGGGGGGAGCCCCCCAACACCCTGCGCCGGGCGTCTCATTTCGTGCGAAGCTGAGGTGTATGAGCGTCGATACACCTCGCAGGATCGTCCTACTCAGGCATGCAAAGGCGGAATGGTCGCAGGACTCCGACCATGAGCGGCCGCTCGCGGAGCGTGGCCGCAAGGATGCCCCCGTGGCAGGCCGCAAACTCGTCGACTCCGGCATCGTCATCGATCTGGCCCTGTGCTCGACCGCCGTCAGGACGCGCGAGACCTGGAAGCTGGCGGTGCACGAGATGCCTCACCGGCCCAGGACCGTGTACCCGGAGCGGCTGTACGAGGCCTCCCTCGGCGAGCTGATCGCCCTGCTGAACGAGACCCCCGACGACGTACGGAACCTGCTGCTCATCGGCCACAACCCCGGCATGCACGCCCTCGCGGACGCCCTGGCGGGTTCGGCGGAGGGCGAGACCATGGCCCGGATGACCCGCGGCGGCTTCCCGACCGCCGCGTTCGCCGTGATCGAGTTCTCCGGCTCCTGGAAGGGCGTGGAGCACGGGGTGGGCAAGCTCGTCGAGTACTGGACGCCGAACGACTGATCCCGCCGCGGTACGCGGAAAGGCCCCGGCACGGGGACGCATGGTCACGAGTGCCGGGGCCTGTCCCGTACGCGAGATACGAGGCCGGTCGGTCAGTCGACGAGACCGTCGGCGGCCTCGACCTCCTCACGGGTGATCCCGAGCAGATACAGCACGGTGTCCAGGAACGGCACGTTCACCGCGGTGTGCGCGGCCTCGCGGACGACCGGCTTGGCGTTGAAGGCGACTCCGAGACCGGCCGCGTTCAGCATGTCCAGGTCATTCGCGCCGTCGCCGATCGCGACGGTCTGCGCCAGCGGCACCCCGGCCTGCTCGGCGAAGCTGCGCAGCAGCCTGGCCTTGCCGGCCCGGTCCACGATGTCGCCGACGACCCGGCCGGTGAGCTTGCCGTCGACCACTTCCAGAGTGTTGGCAGAGGCGAAGTCGAGCCCGAGCCGTTCCTTGAGATCGTCGGTGACCTGGGTGAACCCGCCGGAGACGACGCCCACTTGGTAGCCGAGCCGCTTCAGCGTACGGATCAGCGTGCGGGCGCCGGGCGTCAGCCGCACCTCGGCGCGCACCTTGTCCACCACCGACGCGTCGAGCCCTGCCAGGAGCGCCACCCGCGCGTGCAGCGACTGCTCGAAATCGAGCTCACCGCGCATTGCCTGCGCGGTTACCTCGGCGACCTTGTCCTCACAGCCGGCGTGGGCCGCGAACAGCTCGATGACCTCGTCCTGGATGAGCGTCGAGTCGACGTCCATGACGACCAGCCGCTGCGCACGGCGGCTCAGTCCGGCCGACACGACGGCGACATCGACCCCGATTCCGGCGGCCTCGGTGGCCAGCGCGGTCCGCAGCTCCGCGGTCCCGGTGCCGGACACGGCGAACTCGACGGCCGTGACCGGATACTTCGCCAGCCGGAAGATTCGGTCGATGTTGCCGCCCGTCGATGTGATCGTGGCCGCTATGGCAGCGGTCGACTCGGCGGTCAGCGGGTGTCCGAGGACGGTCACATGGGAGCGCCCGTAACCACGCGGCCGGTTGTCACCGGTTCCGGAGATGATCTCGGCCTGCAGCTTCAGCGAGTCGGCCCAGCTGTGCACGGTCGCCCGCAGATCGCCCTCGGTGGTGCCGGCCGCGGCGATACCACCGGTGGGAGCGGTGACCAGCGCGCACAGGACGATACGGCCACGGGTGACGACCTGCTCGATGTCGACGACATCCACCGCGTAGGCGGCGAGCGTGTCGAAGAGCCCGGCGGTGATGCCGGGACGGTCCTTCCCGAAGATCTTGACGAGAAGGGTGGGGGTGTCGGTGCCCTGACGGGACGCAGGGGCCTCAGGGTGCTCAGGAGACGGGGAAGACTGAGGGGGCTGAGATGCGCTCATGGTGCCTCCACCGTATCGGTCCGCCTCACACGCCCGAAGCCCCGTCCCGCGGACCGGACACCGGGAAGGGATTCCCGACCGGCGCGTTTCCAAGCCGGTCCGGCGCTCGGGAACGGAGCTTTCACCCGGCGTTCTCGCACCCGCCCCACGGCCGAGGAGACACGTTCACCCCCGCGCGGGAGGCCGATCCGGCGGCGCTTCCCTGTCCCGCTGCGCCGGCCCGGGCCCCGGGGGCGGCACCTTCGGCGGGGTGGGCGGGCCGATCGGTCCCACCACTGTCGGCGCCCCATGGATCGCGTCCGTCGGATGCGGGCGCAGATATGGGTTGGTCTCCGCGTGCGACGGCCGGTACGGCTGCGACGGCGTATACGGCCCAGGCACCGGACCACCGCCGGCGCCGTCGCCGCGGCCCGACGATCCCGCCGGAATCGCAGGAACCGCTCCCGTCCCGCACGCCACCAGCGCTCCCACCCCACCCGCACCCGCACCCCACACCGCACCCAGCACCGCAGCCATCCCCAGATGCCCGTGCAGCTCGATCCCGGCCCCGAACGCATCGAAGCCCAGCACCGAAAGCGATCCATCCGCGGACACCTGCGTCAGCCACACCAGCAGCGGCAGGGCCGCCGCCGTCACGCCTCCGAGCCGCAGCGCACAGCGCCCCGCGAACCCGGCGGCAGTCGCCTCTCCCCGGTCGGTACGGGTCGCGGCCAGCGCCCCCGCGTACAGCATCATCACCGCGGCGGCGACCGCCAGCAGCCAGACCCGGTGGTCCAGTTCGGCCAGCCGCCCGACCGTCACCGGTTCGTCGGCGGACATCCGCAGCAGCCCGTCCAGCGGGTCGGGAAGCAGCTTGGCCAGCTCGCCGGTCGCCTGTCCGTCCCACGGTACGAAGAGGCCGAGCGGCACCCCGAGCCACGTCCCGTTCGGCGCCCCGAGCAGTGCGGCGCCCGCGATGCGCTTCGGGTGGTCGTCGCCGACCGCCGCGTACGCCGCGGCCGCGCACCCGGCGACCACCGCCACGAGCAGCACCGACACCAGCGCGGACACCGCCGGACGGACGGTCCGGTGCAGCCACGCCAGACCGGACGGCAACGGCGTACGACGCGAGGCCAGTACCGCGATCACCAGCACCCCGAGCACCCAGCAGACCCCGCCCACCAGCGACTTCGCCGCGTCGACCGTGAACCCGACATGGGCCTGCGCCCGCGCGAGATCCGCCAGCCGGTCCGGCAGCAGCCCGCCGAGGTCGCCCAGATCGCCGAGCCCGTCCGGCAGCAGGTCTCCGATGCCCCCGGCCCCACCGGGCAGATCGCCGTCCGTCCCCGGTACGTCGTCCAGACCCAGCGACGCACCGTCGATCGTCACGACATCGTGACCCGCCCAGGCCAGCCCGCCGAGCACGGCGACGAACATCACCACCACCGCTCCTGCGCGGACCGCGAGTTCGGCACCGGGCAGGACCGCTCCCGCCCCACGCAGCGATCGCAGGAAGAAGAAGGAGAGGAACAGCGCGCCGGCCAGCCCCACCCCCAGCGGTGTCACGGACAGGGCGGCGTGCGCCTCGGCCCCGTCGAGCCCGAACGCCGAGACATCGCCCGACGGAGAGACCGATCCGCCCGCCCCCAGCACCACCACGGCGGCCGTCATCGGCCCCAGCGCCCCGGCCGAGTCGGCGCCGAGCAGATGCAGTCCGAGGGCCGCCGTCCCCGCCATCGCGACCATCGCCCAGCTCACCGAGGCGATGGCGGCCAACACCACATCCCCCCAAGGGATGTGCCTCGTACCGCCGCCCCCGGGCACGTCTCTCGCCATCAGGACCCCCTCAATTCGCACCGAGATGCCCTGAGTTGATCTATTCGCTCATGATCCGTACGCACTCATGGGCGCTTACTACTCTCCGAGCATGTTTCTCCCGAGTCAACGGCGCGTGCGCACAGGTCTCGTGACGGTCCTGGCCCCGCCCGACTTTCGTATCAGGGACTGCTCCTGGAATAGTTCCCCACGATGTTCAGCATCCCTAGACTCCCTGCGATGGGGGTAACCCGGGGGACAACTAGTGGGGCGCGGAGTGCCGGAACTCGTACTGGAATTGAATGGAAGGACCTGGACGCTCGATCCGTCCAGGCCGTACACCCTCGGCCGAGATCCGCAGGGGGACCTGTCGATCGACGACGCCAGGGTGTCGTGGCGGCATGCCACGATCAGCTGGGGGGGCCGCAGTTGGTTCATCGAGGACCACGGCTCCACCAACGGCACCTATGTGCACGGCCAGCGGATCCACCAGATGGATATCGGGCCGGGCTCCGCCGTGTACCTGGGCAACGCGACTGACGGACCGCGGCTGAGTTTCAGCGGATCCGCCGCGGGCGCCGATGTGTACAGCGGTCAGGGTGCGGGCGCGCAGCAGGCCCCTGCCCAGCAGCCCCAGCGGGGTGGCGCCGACTGGCCGGACCCCGCGTCGCAGCAGCCCCAGCAGCAGGGTTGGCAGCAGACACCCCAGGGGCAGCCGCAACAGAACGCCCAGCACCAGCAGCCTCAACTGCCCCACCAGCAGGGCATGGCAGAGACACCCGGCGCAGGTGGTTCCGGCGGTGCCGCGGGGGCCCCGCCGGTCTACGGCGACCGCAGCCCGACCACGTTCCACCAGCTGGATCTCGGCCGTGTGATGCGCATCGGCCGTGCGCTGGAGAACGAACTCGTCGTCTCCGACCTCCAGGTCTCGCGCCATCACGCCGAGTTCCACGCGACCCCCGACGGCCGCTTCGAGATCCGCGATCTCGGTTCCCACAACGGCACGTACGTCAACGGCCAGCCGCTCCACAAGTCCGGCTCCGCGCTGATCGGTCCGAACGACATCGTCGGTGTCGGTCACTCGACGTTCCGCCTGGTCGGCGACCGCCTCGAGGAGTTCGTCGACACCGGTGAGGTCTCCTTCTCCGCCCGCCACCTCACGGTGACGGTCGACGGCGGGAAGCAGATCCTCAAGGACGTCTCGTTCGGCGTCCCGGAGAAGTCGCTCATCGCGGTCATCGGCCCGTCCGGTTCCGGCAAGTCCACCCTGCTCAAGGCGCTCACCGGCTACCGGCCCGCCAACCAGGGCGACGTCCTCTACGACAACCGGAATCTGTACAAGCAGTTCGCCGAGCTGCGCCAGCGCATAGGCCTGGTTCCGCAGGACGACATCCTGCACAAGGAACTCACGGTCACCAAGGCCCTCAAGTACGCGGCCAAGCTCCGCTTCCCCGCGGACACCACCGAGGCCGAGCGCCAGGCCCGGATCCATGAGGTCCTCGCCGAGCTCAAGCTCGACATCCACAAGGACAAGAAGGTCACCTCGCTCTCCGGTGGCCAGCGCAAGCGTGTCTCCGTCGCCCTCGAGCTGCTCACCAAGCCGTCGCTGATCTTCCTGGACGAGCCGACCTCCGGCCTCGACCCGGGCATGGACCGCGATGTCATGCAGCTGCTGCGCGGCCTCGCCGACGACGGCCGTACGGTCCTCGTCGTCACGCACTCGGTCGCCGAGCTGGCGATCTGCGACAAGCTGCTCGTCATGGCGCCGGGCGGCTCCGTCGCCTACTTCGGTCCGCCGGAGGAAGCGCTCAACTTCTTCGGCTACACCACCTGGGCCGACGTCTTCTCCGCATTCGAGAACTACCGTGACTACGACTGGGCGGGCCGCTGGCGCGGCTCGCAGCACTACCAGATGTACGCCGCGGACATCGACGCCGTTGCCGCACAGTCCGTACACATGCCGCCGCCGCAGCAGATGCGTCCGCCGAAGCCGCAGGGCTGGATGACGCAGCTGTGGACGCTGATCCGCCGATATGTGTCGGTGATCGCGTCCGACAAGGGCTTCATGGGTCTGATGGTGATCCTGCCCGCGGTCCTCGGCATCGTCAGCGTGGTCATCCCGGCCGACTTCGGCCTGGCCCCGCCGAAGCCGCCGTCGAAGTTCAACGGAGACGCCGGAACGATCATGCTGATCCTCGCGGTCGGCATGTGCTTCTCCGGTGCGGCCAACTCCGTACGAGAGCTGATCAAGGAACGCGTCATCTACGAACGGGAACGGGCCACCGGCCTTTCCCGCTCCGCCTATCTGATGTCCAAGGTGATCGTCCTCGGCGCGATCACGGCCATCCAGGGCGTCATCATCTGCGGCATCGGCTTCGCCACCCGCGACCTGCCCGAAGAGGGCCTGATCATGCCCCCGGCCGTCGAGCTCTGCGTCACGGTCATCGCGCTTGGCTTCACCTCGATGATGTTCGGCCTGGTGATCTCCTCGCTGGTGAAGACCGCCGAGAAGACCATGCCGCTGCTGGTCATGTTCGCGATCGTCCAGGTCGTCTTCACCGGCATCCTCTTCCAGGTGTACGGATCGCCCGGCCTGGAGCAGTTCGCCTGGCTGATGCCGTCCCGCTGGGCCATCGCGGCCGCGGGTTCGACGCTCGACCTCGCGCACCTGATGCCGCCGTGGGACCAGAAGAACCCGACCGACCTCGACCCGCTGTGGGAGCACACGGCCGGTCAGTGGGGGATGAACATCTCGGTGCTGCTGTTCCTCGGGATCATCTGCGGCTTCGCGGTGGCGCGCCTGCTGCGCCGCCACGAGCCGGAGGTCATGCGCAAGTAGGGCAGGGACGCAGCGTGCACAGCACGCACGGAACGCCGAAGGGCGGCACCCGGAATGGGGTGCCGCCCTTCGGCGTCGTGCATCGTGTTGGGTTGATCAGTACGCGCTGTTGACGTTGTCGATCGAGCCGTACCGGTCGGCGGCGTAGTTGGCCGCGGCGGTGATGTTGGCGACCGGGTCGTAGATGTTCGTCGAGGTACCGGGGACGTGGTACGCGTTGAACGTCGGCTGGATGACCTGCAGCAGGCCGCAGGACGGCGTGCCGTTCTGGGCGTTGATGTCCCAGCCGTTGACCGCGTTCGGGTTACCGGTGGACTCCCGCATGATGTTGCGGTGCAGACCGTTGTACGAGCCCGGGATGCCGCGCGCCTTCATGATGTCCAGCGCCTCGGTGATCCAGCCGTTCAGGTTGTTGGCGTAGACCGGAGTGCGGGCGGCGGAGCGGCTGGCGGCCTGGGGGGACCGCTTCGCGACATCGGCCTTGGCCTTCGCGGCGGCCTTCGCCCTGGCCTTGGCCTTCGCGACAGCCTTGGCCTTCGCGGCGGCCTTCGCCTTCGCCTTGGCGGCGGCGGCCTGCTTCGCCTTGACGGCGTCGGCGGCCTTCACCAGCTTCTCGGCGGTGGAGTGCTGCTCGATGATGCTGGCCTGGATGGTCTTGGCCTGCGGGAGGCCGTCGATGACCACCGGTGCGGCGGAGGCGGCCTGCGGCTCGGCAGGGGTCTCGGCGTGGGCCGGGACGAGGGAGAGCGAGAGGGCGGCGCAGCAGGCGGCGGAGACACCCGCGGCGGAGAGCTTCTGGGTCTTGCTCAGGCGACGAAGACGGCTGTGGATGCTCGACGTGGACATGCAGTCGTACCTCTTCGAATTGCGGGGTCCTCACGGAGGACGAAGACGGATGCGACGGGTTCACATCTCCGTCGGGGACGAGAGCAATTCTTAGCGGCCGCAAAATGCTGTGGCAATCGTGTGACGTACGAACCCGGATAGTGGATCACGGACCCCCTCGTAGGTGACGGCCCGCGCTCATGCCGACTGACGTGGCACTTATGCATCCACTAGCGGGCTTCGTAAGTGATATGCGTCCTATGCGCGGCCTCACATCGGCCGTGTAACAACCTCGCCATCAGTTGCTTCAGCAATTCGGAGTGTTACGTTCCGGATCGGGGAGCAGCAGATGTTGATCCCCGAACTCGTGCCAGAAGTACCGATGGCGCAGTGCCTCCGCGTATCCGCACCGCAGCGCCGCCCGCCCGGCGATCGCCTCCAGCATCAGCAGATGGGAGGCCTCCGGCTCGTGCAGCCCGGTCAGCAGCCCGTCCACCGCCCGCACGCCGCGCTGCGGCATCACCACCAGATCCGTCCAGCCGGCGGCCGCGCGCACCACCCCGTCCGCCCCCGCCGATGACTCCAGTGCCCGCACCGCCGTCGTGCCGACCGCGATGACCTTCCCACCGCCTGCCCGCGCCGCATTGACCAGCCAGGCCGTCGCGCGCGGCACGGCGAAGCGCTCCGGGTACGGCGGCTCGTGCGACTCCGCCGACGCCACCCCCGTATGCAGCGTCAGCGGCGCGAACTGCACGCCGCGGCTCACCAGCGCGACCACCAGCTGCGCGGTGAACGGCCGAGCGGCACTCGGCATCTCCGCCGAACCGCTCCCGTCGGGGGAGTCCACGGCGAAGACCGTCTGATACGCGGACAGCGGCTGGTCCCGCTCCGTATAGCCGTATCGGATCGGCCGCCCGTACTGCCGCAGCAGCCCCGGCACCTCCGTCGACACCCGCGTCCACCACAGCCTGGCCCCCGCCGCACCCAGCGGTCCCGTGCCGTACCCGCCCGCGCCGCCCAGCGGCTCCTCCAGCACCAGCCGCGAGCCCCCCGGCAGACGCGCGGCGGCCCCGGCCGGCCCACCGCGGCGCGGCACCGTCGCTCCCGTCCCGTCCGGACGGCGCAGCTCCACCGCCCACTGCCCGTCCTCGCCCCGCGTCGAGAAGTGCACGACGACGCGCGCACCGCCCACCCGGCCGTTCACCGCGGCGGGCAGTGTCGGAGACGTATTGACGACGAGTACGTCCCCGGCCCGCAGCTGCCCCGGCAGCTCCCGGAACGCATGGTGTGAGACCTCCTGCCCCCGTGACACCAGCAGCCGTACGTCATCACGCCCCGCACCCCGTTGCTCTGCCGGTACCCGCGCCGAGAGCTCCGGGGGCACCCGCAACGCCTCCAGCGCGGTCACAGGCCCTCCCCGGACAACGCCGACCCGGCCGGCTCCGGCGACGCCGCATACCGCCCGCTCGCCGGCCGCTGCTCCAGCAGCCGCAGGAACGCGGGCACCGCACTCTCCGGAAGCGGTCGCGGATCGTCGTCGTCCGGTACCGCCGCCGCGCGTAGAGAGCGGTCTGCATGTCTCCCGGATCGACCGCCCACACCCGCAGCCCCGGCTCCTCCACCCCCAGCACCGCGGCCAGCTGGTCGAGCGCCGCCTTCGACGCACCGTAACCGCCCCAGGTCTCGTACGGCTCCGCCGCCGCGTCCGAACTCACCACCACGACCGCGCCCGCCGCCGAAGCCCGCAGCAGCGTCCCCTGCACCAGACCGAGCGCCGCCACCAGATTGGTCTCCAGCGCCTGCCGCAGCCCGTCCAGTGGCAGCGCATCGAGCCGCACGAGCGGCTCGGCGCCCAGCGCACTCGCATTGCTCACCAGCAGATCGAGTCCGCCGAGCTCTCCGGCGGCGGCCACCAGCTCCCCGCGGTGCCCGGCGTCCGTGACATCCCCGGGCACCGCGACCACCCGCGCCCCGTGCTCCGCCAGCTCCTTCGCCGCCCCCTCCAGCGCCCCGGCGGTCCTGGCATCCAGCACCAGATCCCAGCCCCGCTGGGCGAGCGCCGCGGCCAGCGCGCGGCCCAGCCCCTTCGAAGCGCCCGTGATCATCGCGACAGGCATGACAACCGTCCCCTTGTTACGTCGGCCATTACGTCGGCAATCACCGATGAACCCTCGGCACACCCAACGTAGGAACGCCCCCACGCGCCGCGCCTCGTCCGCGAGCCGCACCCCTGCAAGGAACTTCGGCCTAGGCCCAGCGCCCTAGGCGCCCGCCGTCCACAGGCCGATACGGCATGGCCACCCCGCCGGTACGGTGAGGCCATGAGCCACAGCCCACCGTCGGGCCTCGCAGCGGTGAGTGCCGCGCTGCTCGCCATGAGCCGGCACCTCGAAATGCGTGACGTCCTGAAGACGATCGTCGTGTCGGCCCGCGATCTGCTGGACGCCGAGTACGCGGCCCTGGGCGTCCCCGACGACCACGGAGGCTTCGCCCAGTTCGTCGTCGACGGTGTCAGCGACGAGCAGTGGAAGGCCATCGGCCCGCTGCCCCGGCAGCACGGCATTCTCGCCGCGATGCTCCACGAGGCGAAGCCCGAGCGCCTTGCCGACGTCCGCAAGGACCCCCGCTTCGAGGGCTGGCCCGATGCCCACCCCGACATGTCCGATTTCCTCGGCCTGCCGATCAGGGACGGCGACGAAGTCATCGGCGCGCTCTTCCTCGCCAACAAGCGGTGCCCCAAGCCCCAGGGCAGCTGCGGTTTCACCGCACAGGACGAGGAGCTGCTGTCGATCCTCGCCCAGCACGCGGCGATCGCCCTGACCAACGCCAGGCTGTACGAGCGAAGCCGTGAGCTCACCATCGCCGAGGAGCGGTCCCGGCTCGCCCATGAGCTGCACGACGCGGTCAGTCAGAAGCTGTTCTCCCTGCGGCTGACGGTCCAGGCCGCCGCCGCCCTGGTCGACCGCGACCCGGCCCGCGCCAAGGGCGAGCTCCAGCAGGTCGCCGCGCTGGCCGCCGAGGCGGCGGACGAGCTGCGCGCCGCCGTCGTCGAACTGCGCCCCGCCGCGCTCGACGAGGACGGCCTCGTCGCGACGCTCCGTACCCAGATCCAGGTCCTGGACCGCGCCCACACCGCCCGGGTCACCTTCGAGAGCCTCGGCGTACGGGCCATGCCCGCCGCCCAGGAGGAGGCGCTGCTCAGGGTCTCCCAGGAAGCTCTGCACAACGCGCTGCGTCACTCGGGCGCCGAACAGGTCGACGTCACGCTGGTCCGGCGCGGCACCGGCACGGTCATGCGGATCACCGACGACGGCGGCGGATTCGAACCCACAGCAACGCGGCAGGCCGGCCGTCATCTGGGCCTGGTGTCGATGCGGGACCGCGCGAGCGGTGTCGGCGGAAGGCTCACCGTTGAATCGGCGCCCGGCAAGGGCACCACGATCGAGCTGGAGGTACCCGGTGGCTGACAAGATCATCAGGGTGCTGCTGGTCGACGACCACCAGGTGGTCCGCCGCGGTCTGCGTACGTTCCTGGAGATCCAGGACGACATAGAGGTCGTCGGCGAGGCGGCCGACGGCGCGGAGGGCGTGGCCAGGACCGAGGAGCTGCGCCCCGACGTGGTCCTGATGGACATCAAGATGCCGGGCACGGACGGCATCGAGGCGCTCCGAAAGCTCCGGGAACTGGAGAACCCGGCCAAGGTGCTGATCGTCACCAGCTTCACCGAGCAGCGCACAGTGGTCCCTGCCCTGCGTGCGGGCGCCTCGGGTTACGTATACAAGGACGTCGACCCGGACGCACTGGCGGGCGCCATCCGCTCGGTGCACGCGGGCCATGTCCTGCTCCAGCCGGAGGTCGCCGGAGCCCTGCTCGCCCAGGAGGACGCGGGCAGCGGTACGGGGCGGGGGAACACCCTCACCGAGCGGGAGCGGGAGGTACTGAGCCTGATCGCCGACGGCCGATCCAACCGTGAGATCGCCAGGGCGCTGGTCCTCTCCGAGAAGACCGTCAAGACGCATGTGTCGAACATTCTGATGAAGCTGGATCTGTCGGACCGCACCCAGGCCGCCCTCTGGGCCGTCCGACATGGGGTGGCAGGCTGATCGGGACCGCAGCGGACCGGTTCCCTCCAGGCTGAGATTCATACTGTCGGGTGTATGTCACCCATACGGCGCATCCTGTCCGGCCCGGGAGCGTTCTCCATGGCGTGCTGCGGCGGCTGGCCGCAGCGACGCTAGGAGGATCCTGAAGTGAAGAACCTGAAGAAGGCCGCTGCCGTCACCATGATCGCCGGTGGCATCGTCGCCGCGGGCGCGGGCGCGGGCGCGGCCTCCGCCACCGGTCACGGCGCGGGCGCCCATGGCGCAGCGACCCACTCCCCGGGCGTGATCAGCGGCAACGTCATCCAGGTCCCGGTCCACGTCCCGGTGAATGTGGTCGGCAACACGGTCAACGTCATCGGCCTGCTCAACCCCGCCTTCGGTAACTTCGGCCTGAACGGCTGACCGCCCCAAGCCGGTTGATGCCGGACGGGCCCGACCGGGGCCCCGTCCGGCATCAACCGTGCAGCCCCACACCTCGACTGGCGGACCATCAAACCCGAACCCGGGCAGAACAGGCCCGTCCGGCGGTCGGTGAATGAGGGCCACCGGACGGCCCCCGTACTCCGCCCCCGTCGACTACCCCCGCTCCAGGCCCTCCACATACGCGTTGTACGCCGCCACCTGAGCCCGCCGGGCCACTCGCTCCACCGGCCGCAAGGCCTCCGCCCGCGCTGCGATCTCCGACGCGCTCACCGCTCCGCCGTGCCCGTTCTCGTCTGCTACCGAGATCAGCAGCCCCACCCGCTGAGCCAGCTCCAGCACCCGTACCGCCCGTGGCGGATACCCCGGAGCGAGCACCTCCCGCCCCCGCTCCGTCCGCGCCCGGTACGCATCCACCGCTGCCTCGGCCACCGGCCCCGAGCCGGCCACGTCCAGCCGCGACAGCACCGCCGTCGCATCCCGCAGGGCCTCCGCGAGCTCCCGCTCCGCCTCGCTCAGCGACGGCACATCCGCCGGCGGGGCCTCCCGTACCGGCAGACAGCGCCACACCACCTCGACGTGCAGATCCCCGGCCGGCCCCACCTCCCGCACCTCGGGCACCAGCCCGTACGGCACACCGGAAGCAATCACCGCCTCCTCCGCCTCCAGCGCCCGTGCGTTGAATTCCGGCGGCCCGCTGAGCCCCAGCGGATGCCCCGGCACCGGCAGCGCGACCCGGAAACCGGTCGCCCCCAGTCCCCGCAGCCGCCCCAGCGCAAGCGTGAGCCCGACTGGCCCCGCCTCACCCGGCAGTCCCTCGACGCGGTGCACCGCGTCTTCTCCGACAATCGCGAGCGCCGCGTCGTCCGGCGACGCAAGCCCGGCGAGAAGCGCGTTGCCCCATGCGGCCAGCAGCCCTGAGCGTGGTTCCGAAAGCATGGGAACAGCCTAGGGAACCGGACCTAAGAGCAGGAGCACTCCAGGGGTGGCGTAGGTTTTCCCTGGGAGCTGTGCCCACAGGCACGCGACGATCTCGAGACTGTATGGGGAGACAACGCGCTCATGAGCGATGTACTGGAGCTGGTGGACGTATCCGTGGTCCGCGACGGACGCGCTCTGGTGGACGACGTCTCCTGGTCGGTCAAGGAGGGGGAGCGCTGGGTCATCCTCGGCCCGAACGGCGCCGGCAAGACCACCCTCCTCAACGTCGCGTCCAGCTACCTCTTCCCGACCAGGGGCACCGCCAAGGTCCTCGGCGAGCAGCTCGGCGGCGTCGGCACCGACGTCTTCGACCTGCGTCCCCGCATCGGTATCGCGGGTGTCGCCATGGCCGAGAAGCTGCCCAGACGCCAGACGGTCCTGCAGACGGTGCTCACCGCCGCGTACGGCATGACCGCCACCTGGCACGAGAACTACGACGCCGTCGACGAGGACCGCGCCCGCGCCTTCCTCGACCGGCTCGGCATGACCGAGTACCTCGACCGCAAGTTCGGCACCCTCTCCGAGGGTGAGCGCAAACGCACGCTGATCGCCCGCGCCATGATGACCGACCCCGAGCTGCTCCTTCTCGACGAGCCCGCCGCCGGTCTCGATCTCGGTGGCCGGGAGGACCTGGTCCGCCGCCTCGGCCGGCTCGCCCGTGACCCGTTCGCCCCCTCCATGATCATGGTCACCCACCATGTCGAGGAGATCGCCCCGGGCTTCACCCACGTCCTCATGATCCGTCAGGGCAAGGTCCTCGCCGCGGGCCCCATGGAGACCGAGCTCACCTCCCGCAACCTCTCCCTCTGCTTCGGTCTGCCGCTCATCGTCGAGCACGCCAGCGAGCGATACACCGCGCACGGCCTTCCGCTGTCCTGAATGTCCTGATCGCAACCCTGTCGGCGAAGGGACCCGCGGTCCTACCATGACCACGTGGACATCGACGCGTGGGTGTGGTGGCTGATCGGCGCGGTCGGGCTGGGCATTCCGCTCGTGCTGACCGCGATGCCCGAGTTCGGGATGTTCGCTGTCGGAGCGGTCGCCGCGGCAGTCGTCGCGGCTCTCGGCGGCGGCATCGTGGCCCAGGTCCTGGTCTTCGTCGTGGTCTCCGTCGCACTCATCGCGGTGGTCCGCCCGATCGCCGCCAGACACCGCGCGGACCGGCCCCGGCTCGCCACCGGCATAGACGCGCTGAAGGGCCGTCAGGCCGTCGTCCTGGAACGGGTCGACGGCAACGGGGGCCGCATCAAGCTCGCCGGTGAGATCTGGTCCGCCCGCGCATACGACGGGGAGCAGAGCTTCGAACCCGGCCGGCACGTGGACGTCGTGGACATCGACGGGGCTACGGCCGTCGTCATGTGACCGAACCGCATACACGGCGGACCGCGGTCTGCCAGACTCGATGTCGATCATCATGAGATCCGGACCTCATGAGATCCGACCCCGATCATCGCGATCCGTCGGCAACCGAAGGGCACGAGGAACACGATGCAACCGATCATCATCGTCCTGATCATTCTGGTGGTGCTCGTCTTCATCGCCCTGATCAAGACGATCCAGGTCATTCCGCAGGCCAGCGCAGCCATTGTGGAGCGTTTCGGCCGCTACACCCGCACGCTCAACGCCGGCCTGAACATCGTCGTTCCATTCATCGACACCATCCGCAACCGGATCGACCTCCGTGAACAGGTCGTCCCGTTCCCGCCCCAGCCGGTGATCACCCAGGACAACCTGGTCGTCAACATCGACACCGTCATCTACTACCAGGTGACGGACGCGCGGGCCGCGACCTACGAAGTCGCCAGCTACATCCAGGCGATCGAGCAGCTCACCGTCACCACCCTCCGCAACATCATCGGCGGCATGGACCTGGAGCGGACCCTGACCTCCCGCGAGGAGATCAACGCCGCGCTCCGCGGAGTCCTCGACGAGGCCACCGGCAAGTGGGGCATCCGCGTCAACCGCGTCGAGCTCAAGGCGATCGAACCGCCCACCTCCATCCAGGACTCGATGGAGAAGCAGATGCGTGCCGACCGTGACAAGCGCGCAGCGATCCTCCAGGCCGAAGGAACGCGGCAGTCCGCGATCCTCACCGCGGAGGGCGAGAAGCAGTCCGCGATCCTGCGCGCCGAGGGTGAGGCCAAGGCCGCGGCCCTGCGCGCCGAGGGCGAGGCCCAGGCCATCCGTACGGTCTTCGAGTCCATCCACGCCGGCGACCCGGACCAGAAGCTCCTCTCGTATCAGTACCTCCAGATGCTCCCGAAGATCGCCGAGGGCGACGCCAACAAGCTCTGGATCGTGCCCAGCGAGATCGGCGACGCCCTCAAGGGCCTCAGCGGTGCCTTCGGTAACCTCGGCACGGGTGTCCCGGGCTTCAACACCGGCAAGGAGCGCAAGGAGCGCCGCGAGGAACCCCCGGTCGACTGACGCGTACACCACCTGTGCATGATCAGTGCGCCGCACGCCGATCATCACAGGGGTGCGGGACGACCATCCTGCAACCTCGCCTCAGCACAGCTGATCCGCAGACACACGGAAGCCCGCCTTCTTACGTACGAAGACGGGCTTTCGGTACGACGATGTACGTACGCCTCCTAGGCCGCGGTCCGGTCCAGCCACTCCGGCAGTGCCGACCGCTCACCGGCCCCCAGCGCCAGCAGCATCGCCTCCGCAGGCGACGGGACGAAAGGCTCCCGCAGCAACGGCATCCCCGCCTGCTCCGGCGTCCGGGCCGCCTTGCGGTGGTTGTCCTCGGCACAGGACGCCACCGTATTGAGCCAGGTGTCCTGACCGCCCTGGGCCCGCGGGACCACATGGTCGACGGTTGTCGCCCGCCGCCCGCAGTACGCGCACCGGTGCTGGTCCCGTATCAGCACACCCCTTCTGGACCACGGCGCCTGTCTTCGGAACGGCACCCGTACGTACCGGCAGAGCCTGATCACCCGGGGCACCGGAATGTCCACGGCGGCGCCACGCATACGGAGATCGGGGTGCGACTGCTCGACGACAGCCTTGTCCTGCAGGATCAGTACCACCGCACGGTTCAGCGTTACTGTCGACAGCGGCTCGAAGCTCGCGTTGAGAACCAGCGTGTCCCGCATTTCGCCCACCTCCCGTGTGCCGCCCACCCCCCGGCAGGCCCGGATCAACTCTGGCTGGGCAGGCCGTGATGGACAACGCAATAAAAAATGCCCTGCCCTGATCTCTCCAAGACCAGGGCAGGGCAAACAGCGGGGGAACTCTCAGCTCATCGCGTACTACGCGGGTCCGGGGTACTCACCGATCAGCTGAGCACGTCCCAGCGTGTGGAACCGCAGATTGAAGCCGACGACCGCGGGCGACACATCGCTGTCGGCCCCCAGCTTCTCGGCATCCACCGCGTACACGGTGAAGACATAGCGGTGGTTCTCCCCGGGCGGCGGCGCGGCACCGCCGAACTCCGTCGACCCGTAGTCGTTACGGACCTGAACGGCACCCTCGGGCAGCCCGGCGAACTTCCCGCTGCCCGCACCGGCCGGCAGTTCCGTGGCCGACGCCGGGATGTCGAAGACGACCCAGTGCCAGAACCCGCTGCCCGTCGGAGCATCTGGATCGAAGCAGGTCACGGCGAAGCTCTTGGTCTCCGCCGGAAACCCTTCCCATCGCAGCTGCGGCGAGGTGTTGCCGGCCGCGAACACCTGGGCATCGGCCAGTACGGCTCCCGGAGCGAGATCCTCGCTCACCACCGTGAACGACGGCACGTCGGGATGGAAGTCATGCGGAAGCGGCGGCCTCTTCGGCTCGGTCACGTCAACACCTTTCCTGATCGGCTCCGGTATCTCGCCACCGACCCTAGAGCCAGTTGCGCTGACCGCCGACCTGGGCGAGCCACTGGTTGAGGTATGCCGCCCAGTCGGTCCCCTGGAAGTCGTGCAGGCCGACCTTGAACGCCCGGTACGAGTCGCTGCCCTCACTGAAGAGGCCCGGCTTCTTGTCCATCTCCAGCACGACATCCATCTCGCGGTCGTCCGCGACGAATGTCAGCTCGACCTGGTTCAGCCCCCGGTACTGCTGCGGCGGGAAGAACTCGATCTCCTGGTAGAACGGCAGCCGCTGACGCGTACCGCGAATGTGACCGCGCTCCATGTCCGCGCTGCGGATGCCGAAGCCCAACTGCCCGAAGGCGTCCAGGATCGCCTGCTGCGCCGGCAGCGGGTGCACATTGATCGGGTCGAGGTCGCCCGAGTCCAGCGCCCGCGCGATCTCCAGCTCGGTCGTCACACCGATGTTCATGCCGGGCAGGTGCTGACCGGCGAGCATCGTGACTGGCGTCTCCCACGGAATCTCGAGCCCGAACGGCACGACGTGCACCGCACCGGCCTGCACCTCGAACGCACCACCGAGCCGCAGCTTGGCGAACTCGATGTCCTGCTTCATCTCCTGGTCGTTGCCCTCGACCTCGACGCGCGCCTGCAGGCCGACCGACAGCCCTTCGATCTGCTGCGCCACGGAACCGCCCTGGATCCGCACCTCGCCCTGGACGACTCCACCCGGTACGACGTTGAGCTCGGTCAGCTCCGTCTCCACCGAAGCACCACCGGCACCCATGCTCGCGAGCAGCCGCTTGAAGCCCATATTTACTCCTCCTTGGTCCTGACCCCTAGATACGCGCCACGACCGTAGTCGGTTCCCGGTAACCTCGATCGCCATGATCGAGGGCTTGGACCGTACGCCGCTGACGCGCGACTTCTTCGACCGCCCCGTGCTGGACGTGGCACCCGACCTGCTGGGCCGGACGCTGGTACGGAACTCGACCGACGGATCCATCGAGCTCCGCCTCACCGAGGTGGAGGCGTACGCGGGCGAGATCGACCCCGGTTCCCACGCCTTCCGCGGCCGTACCCGCCGCAACAGCGTGATGTACGGACCGCCCGGCCATGCGTACGTCTACTTCACCTACGGCACGTCAAGTCGATCAGCATGAACGCTGTGAATCTCGCTCGCCCCGCTGAAGAAGTCGCCCCCACGCTGCTCGGTTCCATCCTCACCCACGAGACCCCCGAGGGAACCGTGAGCATCACCATCACGGAGACCGAGGCGTACTCCGGTGCGGCCGACCCAGCCTCCCACGCCTACCGAGGCAGGACACCCCGCAACGCCGTCATGTTCGGGCCCGCAGGACACCTGTACGTCTATCGGTCTCACGGTCTCCACTGGTGCGCGAACATCGTCACCGGGACAGACGGCATCGCCTCAGCTGTCCTCATCCGGGCAGGCAGGGTCATCGAAGGGGAAGACCTGGCACGCAAGCGGCGAGGGGGCAAGGTCGAGAGTCCACGTCTCGCGCGGGGTCCGGGGAACTTCTGCCAAGCGCTCGGCATCACGGCAGAGCACGATGGCACAGACCTGCTGACAGGCGCCTCGGTCACGCTGTCCGAGGGTGAGCCAGTACCCGCCGCACTCATCCGGGTTGGTCCTCGGGTAGGCGTGAGCAGAGCCCACGACTGGCAGCACCGCTTCTACCTCGCCGGTGATCCAACAGTCTCGGCGTACCGACTGAGCCCGAGAGCCAAGCCGTCCTCTGGAGCCTGAGCCGCTGTGCGCCTCGCTCGCGGCTCGCCGGTGAGTCGGCGTGGAAGTTGGGCCCGAGGATGCGTGATCGCTCACGAGCGTGGCATGTGACGCGTTCCCGGCCGGTCGGGTGACTGTCGACGTGCGCCGACTCGGGCCGGAGGGTTGGGGGATGACCCCCTTGGTGCGTTCTTTCCGCACCGCCAGGATCACCGTCGCTGTGCACAACGACGAGCAGCCAACGGTGTACATCGATGGACGGCCGCTTACGACCCTCGATGAGGGACGGGTCATCGTCCCGCTCGGGCGGGCCGTGATGGTCTTCCCCCGCGACTTCACCGATCTCATCCGCAAGATGACCGCTATCCACAGCGACCGGTGAGAACAGAGCAGCACCACACGGGAGGTCTCTCCCTAACGGGGGTCCTCCCTCCTTCGTGTAAGGTCCCTTGGCCAGGTCGCCGCCGTCGCTCCCGACCGCACGAGACCGAGTCCAAGCGCAAAGCCTTGGGCGTCACCTGTGAAGAGACCGTGCCAGCCATGGCCGGTCCACCCCCGCGACGAAAGGGAGGCACATGTCCCGCCCGTCCGGCGGGGTTCACAGGCGCACTCGTGTGCGCCTCACAGGAGGGGAGCCGCCTACCAGTGGCTATCAGCTTCGGTCTCAACCGCCCGTGGGGCGGGGTCAGCCAGCACGAGTACCGGCGCATGGCGCAGGACCCTGGACACCCGCTTGCCTACCGCGTCCACTTCGCCGCCATCGGTTGGGCCGACAGGCAGGGCCACGCGGCCTTCGACCCGGGACGACTCGCGGCAGTGCTGGGCAAGGACGGCAAGCGGCTCTCCGATCAGAGCACCCGCAACGCGGTAGCGCGGGCCAAGGATCTTCACCTCGTCTCGCCCCGTTCCGGGGCGGCCTGCCTGGTGCTCCCGCGACATCTGTTCCAGAAGGCCAAGGGTGCTCCCGTGCCCTGCCGTGTTCACCAAGACCGCACGCCGTGCGTGTAGTCAGAGCACACCTGGCGTGTGCGGGCATGGAGTCCGACCTGCGGAAATGTTCGCTCCCTCCGGGCGACATACATGCTCAGTGACTAATCTACGGCATGTGGCACTGCCTCAATCTGGTGTGCGGCCCCGAGGGCATGGCGAGCGGTGTACTGCTCCGAGCCGGCGAGATCCGTGTGGGTGCCGAACTCAGCCGCAAACGGCGATTCTCAGCCCGCAATGACAGAGAACTGGCCAAAGGTCCGGCCCGCCTGGCCACCGCCCTGGACGTCGACAAAGCCCTGAACGGCACCGACGCCATCGCCCACCCGGGTGCTTCGTTGTCCGTACTGCACGGCACCCCGCCACCCTTCGACCAGGTACGCAACGGGCCTCGCACCGGCGTGGGCGGCGACGGTGCCTTGCATCCCTGGCGCTTCTGGATCGACGACGACCCCACCGTGAGCCCCTACCGGCCCCACGCGCCACGCCGCCGCGCAACTTGACTCGCCCCTGCGGGCCGCCTAATGTAGTCCGAGCCGCTTGAACGGGTACTGCTGTCGACACGGTCCATCGGACCAAGTCTGAGCACTCGGAAGCGGCCAACCACTACCTTCGATCCACCCTGGCGGGTGCGATTTCGGCGTGCCGAAATTTGTCCCTATCGGCTCGATTATGAGCCGCCAAGGAAATCGACTAAAGTGGTGAACACGCCGAAAGGCAAAGGCCACTCCAGCGGCCGCCGGAATCAAATTCGAACCGGAAACGGAACGAAATGAGTCTGGTAAGGTTGGAACCGCCGGAACAGGGAAACGCGAAAGCGAAGAACTGAAAAGCAACCCGCTTCGACCGGGAATCGGACACGAAAGAGTCTGATAGAGTCGGAAACGCAAGACCGAAGGGAAAGCCCGGAGGAAAGCCCGAGAGGGTGAGTACAAAGGAAGCGTCCGT